>CAILCX010000032.1 GCA_903832775.1 uncultured Methylobacter sp.
GCAGTCGCTCGGGAAATGGGCATCACCCATCGTCCGATCAATCTGGCAGCGGGCATTCGGGTTGTCGCCAAGGTCTATCACGTACAGAACGTCAATGCCTACGACAGCCGACTTAAAATGTGGATGCAGCGTTTTCAAGGTGTGGCTACAGATTACCTCCCTAACTATTTGGGTTGGCGCAGACTGATCGATCATAGTCAGAACACTTTATCGCCCACTACATTCCTATCTGCTACGCTGCGACTAAATTATGTTCAACAATTAAGAGTGACATAGCCTTTAATAAGGCCTTGAATAAAAAGATTGTTCAAGCTACATGTAAGGATTTCTTTTTGGATACGACTGACTTAGTCTATTAATATCTATTTTTCGGCTTTCCATTAATAAAGGAAAACAACATGAATTTTTCTCGCTTGGCGCTACTTGGCTTTATCGTGACGTTGATGGCCATTTTTTATATGTTCGACTTACAGGCCTATTTGAATCTGGAAGCGTTGAAGGAGCAGAAATCTGCCATTGGGGCTTTTCGTCTTGCTAACCCAGTTAAGTCCGTTGCCCTTTATACATTACTTTACATTGCCGTTACTGGTTTGTCTCTGCCAGGAGCGACCATTTTGACGTTGGCCGGGGGCGTGGTGTTCGGTTTGTTGTGGGGTACAGTTATTGTTTCGTTTGCATCAACTATTGGAGCAACCCTGGCCTTTTTGGTAGCTCGGTTTTTGTTTCGTGATGCGGTTATAGCGCGATTTGGAGAGCAATTGAAAGCTGTTGATGCAGGGGTGTCTAAAGACGGTGCGTTATACCTCTTTACGCTGAGATTGTTGCCGACTTTTCCCTTCTTCTTGATTAATCTGGCAATGGGTTTGACCAAGTTGAAAACCCAGACTTTTTATTGGGTCAGCCAAGTCGGTATGTTGGCTGGTACTATTGTGTATGTGAACACAGGAACTCAATTGGGCAAGTTGGATTCTTTGTCAGGTATTTTATCGCCAAAATTGCTGGGGTCGTTTGCATTATTGGGAGTTTTTCCGTTGTTTGCCAAGAAAATCATTCAAGCCGTCAAGATAAACAAAGTCTATGCTCAATGGCCTAAACCAAAATGCTTTGAAAACAATATTGTGGTTATTGGCGCAGGTTCCGGCGGATTGGTAACGTCCTACATAGCTGCCGCTGTTAAGGCTAAAGTAACCTTGATTGAAAAACATAAAATGGGCGGTGATTGCCTTAACACGGGTTGTGTGCCGTCAAAAGCCTTAATCCGTTCCGCTAGATTTCTAAATACTATTCAAAAATCTGCGGAGTTTGGTATTAAAAAAGTCGAGGTTGCATTTGATTTTGCGGATGTCATGACTCGGGTTCACTCGACTATCAAAACTATAGAACCGCATGATTCGGTGCAACGCTATGCTGATCTGGGTGTTAATGTCATCGAAGGCGAGGCTAAAATACTTTCTCCTTGGGAAGTTCAAGTTACGACTGATGGCAAAATTCAAAGGATGACTACCCGTTCCATTGTTATCGCTGCCGGTTCTCGTCCTTTTGTCCCGCCGATTCCGGGTCTTGAGAATATTGATTATCTCACTTCCGACAACATCTGGGCCTTGCGTGAACTGCCCAAACGTTTGCTAGTGTTGGGTGGCGGGCCTATCGGTTGCGAACTGGCGCAAAGCTTTGCCCGATTTGGCAGCAAGGTCACTCAAGTAGAGATGGCGCCGCGTTTACTGATCAGAGAAGATAACGATGTCTCTTATATAGTCATGGCAAAGTTCCGCCAAGAAGGTATCAATATATTTGTTGAACATACCGCCAAACAGTTCCTTATTGAAAAGGGTGAAAAGGTTTTGCTTGCCGAACATCAAGGACTGGAAGTACGCATTCCATTTGATCAAGTGTTATTGGCAATTGGTCGGGTTGCCAATACGCAAGGCTATGGTCTTGAAGAGCTAGGTGTTGAGCTATCGCCCAAGCACACTATTGCGATTAATGAGTTTCAGCAGACCAATTTCCCGAATATTTTTGCCGTCGGTGATGTATCAGGTCCATTCCAGTTTACTCATGTCGCCGCCCATCAAGCGTGGTATGCCGCAGTGAACGCGTTGTTTGGCAGGTTTAAAAAGTTTCGCACTGATTATTCGGTGATACCGTGGTCTACGTTTATCGAGCCAGAAGTCGCAAGAGTCGGTCTGAATGAACAGGAGGCCAAGCAGCAAAACATTGCCTATGAAGTCAGTATTTATTACCTGGACGATCTTGATCGCGCTATTGCTGACGGTGTAGCACATGGCTTTGTTAAAGTGCTTACCCAACCAGGCAAAGATCGGATACTGGGGGTGACTATCGTCGGCGATCATGCCGGTGATCTGTTGCCAGAGTTTGTACTCGCCATGAAGCAAGGGTTGGGCTTGAATAAAATTCTGGGCACCATTCATATTTATCCAACCATGGCTGAGGCCAACAAGTATGTTGCTGGTGTCTGGAAACGTAACCATGCGCCGGAAGGGTTGCTGCGCTGGGTTGACCGATTTCATACCTGGCAGAGGGTCAAAAGGCTACACTAATACCCGCACTGTAACTGTTCAATTCAAGCTCTTTTAAATTGTAACCTGAGGACCAGATTACCATTCGGTAAAAAACAGTAAAAAATAATGACTTAATTTGTTTTTTAATGTTTTAAAATTGCATCAATAAGATTCTGTTATTTTGTCACGAAAAGAATTGTTATAAGTTATTACAAAGGGTGTTTGTGGCAATGCAAAGGGTAATGAATAGACCGCATGGAATGGGGGATTTTACTGCATTTAATTTTATATCTAACTTGAATTAATTGCGCTGTGTGTCGCTGGATAATGTCGCAACAAAGTTGATTGGCACTTTTCGCAAACGCGGTAAGATGTAATCTATCCATTAGTGATATAAAGTGGGTTCGCCGTTAGGCAATCCAACATTTCGGGATAACTTAAAGGCTCAAATTCTGAAATTAGCCTTGGCTGATATGACGTTTTCTCGCTTACTACTCCCATTTGATTAAAAAATGGTCTACCTTTAAATTGGTGAAACAGAAAATTTTAAGGGGGAGGTATTATACGCAGAACAGGCCTTCAGCGCCTGGCACCTCAAGATCGGAAGGCCTGGCAAAAGCAGTACTATGAACATCAAAAGCACTGGCAGCGCAGACGCCTTTTAGCGTTGAAAGCTATTTGGGATGGACAAAACCTGTCCGCA
>CAILCX010000033.1 GCA_903832775.1 uncultured Methylobacter sp.
TACCAATAAAGATGGCGGTGTTTCTATGGCAGAAGCCGACGCTGGCAATGCACTACGAATAATACATAATTTTGATAAACTGGATGCCAACAAAGATGGCAAAGTGACTGCGGAAGAAATTGAGGCCGTTAATAAATAGCAACAATTTAATCTATAAGCCATGTTGGGTTAGCGATAGCGTAACCCGACATTTTACTAACCCGCGCGGCTGTTAAAAGCAGGTGAATCGAAGCTGACACTTCCTTTGACTGATGCTTACCCCTGCCTAGGCAAGGTAAGCATCAAGACACGACCAGTTTACAGCCTAAGGCTTCGACGATTTTGGCGATGGTTTCAAAGCGCGGGTTACCGTCATCTGCCAATGACTTATAGAGGCTGGCGCGTGTCACCCCGGCTTGTTTGGCGACTTCGGCCATGCCCTTGGCACGGGCTGCGGTGTTGAGCGCATGGATAAAATCGGAGGCAGTGCCGTAATTAGCGGTTTCTCGCAAAAAATCACGGATATCTGCATCGGTTTCCAGGTGCTCGGCAATGTCAAAGGTAGTCAGGCTTTCGCTCATGGTTTAAGTCTCCAAGGTATTTAAGATGGCTTTAGCTTTTTCGATATCCCGGTCTTGACTGGACTTATCGCCGCCTATCAAAAGTAGAACAACCTGTTGATTGCGGATTGTATAATAGACCCTAAGGCCGCCGCCAAAGAAGCAACGCAGCTCAAATAAATCGGCGGACAACGCTTTGGTGTCGCCAAAATTGCCGTTTTCAACCCGGGCCAATCGGGACAATAACTGGTTTTTAATTGTTCTGTCTTTTAACTTGGCGAGCCAATGGTTAAATGTTTGGGTGCTTTTAAGTTCGTATTTCATTAATCAAGTGTATCCCTTAGGAAACATGTGGTCAAGTGGAAGGCTATAACAGGAATTTAAGTAAGGTCATGGCAGCAAATTGCCATTGTAATGTCGGAAAGGGTTTGCTTATTGAGCGTAGCGAGATAAGCTAACCCGACATTTACGGCTCCAATGCGTCGGGTTACGCTATCGTTAACCCGACATGGCTAAGATTTTCGGATGACTGCAACCGCACGCATAGCCGCCAGTCAATTTTAGTAATCCCAATCGGATATTAATTCTTTGTTTTGTAGCAAATTGAAAACAGATAAACTTGCTTTCCATCGTATACCTTCATAATATACACCTATGATTGATTTTACTAAAATTACAGGGTTTGATTGGGATGAAGGTAATGCGCGTAAAAACGACAAGCATGGCGTTTCAATGGCTGAAGCCGAACAGGTTTTTTTCAATCAACCACTGCTGGTAATTGTCGATACTAAACACAGTCAAGGCGAAGGCCGCTTTCATGCCTTGGGTAAGAGCAACGAAGATCGGTCATTGCATATTACCTTTACCCTGCGACAGGCTGGCGAGAGCATCCGCGTTATCTCAGCCAGAGACATGCACAGAAAGGAGCGTAAGATTTATGAACAAAGCACTTAAAACCATACCAAAATTTGCCAACGAAACTGAAGAGCGTGCGTTTTGGGAACAACAAGACTCCACAGACTATCTGGATTGGACGAAAGCGCAGCGAGTGGTGCTGCCTAATTTAAAACCCAGCACCAAAACCATTTCTCTGCGCCTACCTCAACACCTGCTGGATTCGATAAAAGCCGCAGCCAATTCTCGGGATGTGCCTTATCAGTCGCTCATTAAAGTCTGGTTGCAGGAAAAATTACATAGCCAGTGATTTAATCGCACACTCATTGCCGCCAATTGCCTTGCTTAACCGTTTTTATTTTCAGCACAAACTTGGCAATGCCTCCGCTTAAGTACACGCAATTCCACCATCTGGCTGACAGGTTTTTAAATAACAATCTTTTGCGCAATTTGTGAGTTTTGTAGTGTTTCAATATACCCAGATAAGAATTCATACTGCTCAAAAAAGCCGCCTGTTGTTCCTTGCCGGGTTTCTGCGCTAAAACCTGCGCATTTTGTTTTACTATCGCCTCATAAAAATTCCCCTGGGTACGCTTGGCAATGTAAATCCGGTGTGGCTTAATCACAGCGCCTAAAAACTGCACGCCTTTTGAATAATGCTGCAAATAGATTTTGTTGGGGTGTAAGGTCAGCTGTAACTGCTCTTGTAAGCGGGCTTTAATAACAGGAATAAGCGCTTTCAAATAGTCTTTATCCTCATGCACCAAAATAAAATCATCCACATAACGCCCGTAATAACGAATACCCAAATCATGCTTGATGAAATGGTCAAAACTATTCATATAAAAATTGGCAAAGACCTGAGAGGTCAGATTGCCGATGGGTAAGCCACACTGCGGCGCAGAATAAAACAAACTCTTATCCGGCGGCAAACCCTGCCAGGCTTGGCGTTTACTTTTGATAATACAGTGTTGCGTAGGCTCGTAAAAAATGATTTTTTCACACAGTTCCAGCAACAGGGATTTATCTGGCGCGAGATATTTCTGTTCAATAAAGGCTTGCAGTTTGGCAAACAAAATGGCTTTGTTAATGTGCATAAAAAAGCCTTTAATATCCAGCTTTAGCACGTAACAATCGGTTGTGTAATTTTGTGAACATTGCCTGATGAAACGGTCAACACGTTGTATGCCCAAATGCGTGCCTTTGCCGACACGGCAGGCATAACTGTCATAGATAAAAGTTTTTTCAAATAGCGGATTTAGTTTGCTGACCACCAGATGATGCACCACCCGATCCCTAAAATCAGCCGCAAAGATTTCCCGTTTGACCGATTTGTTAACTATAAAGGCGATGGATTTTCCCGGCTGGTAACTGCCGTCATTGATGTCGGCGCACAGTGTGAGCAGATTGGTTTCGTAATCGACCTCAAAAGCCATAGCATTGCGGGTATTGCGTTTGTTACTGCGACAGGCTTGATAGGCCTCAAACAATTCTGCAAGTTCCAGGGTCGGCTTTAGGTCTTGCAGCAGGTCAAATAAGCTAAGTTGTTGCATCACTGTCCGAAAAAAAAACGGATAGCAATCTACATCACTATCCGTTTGGTCTAACTAAAGCTTTACTTAAAACCCCGAACTGCACGCACTAGGTACGTGGTAGTCTTAGTGTTGTTGTTCTGGTTGCCATTGTTGAAGTTCTGGTTCCACGCGTTGTTGCTATCGTTCTCCGTAGAGCTCCAGTAGTTGTTATTAGCAAAACCACCCACAACGTTTTATAAAGGCGTTTTAATAAGCGCAAGGCCTCTCGCGCTTATCTTGCTTAACTGCCCAAAAAGCACAGTCCCTTTATCGCTTTTAATTAAAGCATGCTCACTGGCTATCACCGTAACAACAGCCACTCCGGCGTTTTACTGGCTGGCATTACGCCAACCGGTAACTTGTTTGCCTATGCTGTCCATCAATACCGTCAATTCAGCTTGTTTTTTAAAAGACAGTACCTTTAAGTCAACACACAGGCGTATTTCTAATTTAACTAACTCAAACTCATCCAAAAAACCTTCCAAGTGCTCTTTTTTCTGGGCTGATTTATTGGCACGATAAATACTCCTGACCAGTTGCAGGGCATCCCGCTTCAACTCCTGTCCTAAAGTATATTTATAATCTTTCGGAAAATCCTGGGTCACTTCAAAAATTTTCAGAATCAGTTTATAGGTATCCCGGTAAACCGGCAAGTCGTAGTAAAGTGCCATCGCTCAAAAAAAATCCCCCACCTGCGGTGGGATAAGAAAAGTGTTAAAGGGTTAAATAGTTAAAAAGCCCGAACTGCACGCACTAGGTACGCGGTAGTCTTAGTGTTGCCGCCCTGGCCGCCATTGAGGAAGTACTGGAGCCACGCGATGTTGCTATCGCCCTCCGTAGAGCTCCAGTAGTTGAGATTAGCAAAACCACCCACGGTTTTCTTTTCGTATAACCATGATAATTCATTCTTGCTGGGTAAATGCCAGCAGTTGGGGGTTGCTGGGAAAGCCGTCGTTGAACAATTTAAACCCGAAGTTCCCGTAATTGTCGTTATGTTATACGCTGCCGCAGCAGAGATGGCGGCGGACCAAGTAAAGAGGGCGCCTAAGGAAGCGTCGGCTGCTTGTGCCTCTAAACCGTGACAACCTGAACCATCAACATAAAAAACTTTACCGCCGTCAGGTCCCGTGTCGCCCCAATTATATGGTGTGCATGCTGATGCTGATGTGCCCGGTATACCTTGTAATCCTGGCGCGCCATCAGCTCCGTTTGTACCATTAGTTCCA
>CAILCX010000034.1 GCA_903832775.1 uncultured Methylobacter sp.
AGACTTTTGACTGGGCAGGGTGAGCAAGCGGTGCCGGGGGCTTTTGGTAAGGTTTTTAAGGCGATGTTGGGCGGTGATTTAACGGTTTTAGCCGAGGGATTTGAATTAATTGGCACCGTTCAAAAACAAACCTGGCAACTAGAGCTAACACCACGGGATGAGTTGTTAAGAAAAGTGATAGGCAAGATGGTGTTGTCGGGCGACACAGAGCTGCGCGACCTGGAAATGCGTGAAACAGGCGGTAATAGCACCCATATCAGTTTTAAAAACATTACTCACCCACAACATTTAACAGCAGAACAGGACGTTGATTTTGACCGTTTATCACCCTAAGTTTACGGCAGGGTTGTGGCTGTTGGGGATGGTGATTATCTGCATTCTCGGTAGTCAGGCCTTGACTAAAGACTGGCTGGAAACAAGCTTTCTTGCGTTATTGCCCACTGACGAACAACAGCCGCAAGTAGCCAAAGCTATTCGGCAACATAATGAGCTAATCAATCGTAAAGTTATCTGGCTGGCCGGAGCGAGCAGTTCTCAAGTGGCAATTTCTCACGCGCAAAAACTTAAACAGCAACTGGAACAAAGCCAGCTGTTCAATAAAGTGGTTTTGGAACTTCCGCAACAACACTATATTCAGCAATATCAGCAGCTAATTCCTTATCGGTATCAGTTGTTGGATAGTCAAACCCAAGCAATATTGGCTAAAAATCCCGAAGAGCTACTCCGGCAAAATCTGGAGATATTGCATAGTCCGCTAGGTCAGCTTCAAGCGGCGGATCTTGAGCATGACCCGGTCTTAATATTTAGCCGCTATTTAAATACGCAAAACCCCATCAAGTTAAATCTAGAGCAGGGCATTGTCGTTGTGTCCGACCAAGAGCACTTTTGGGCATTGTTATTGACAGATTTGCACGATGAAAAATTGCAGCTGGATAAGCTGGAAACCTTGGCAAGCCTGGTTCAAACCGTATCTGAACAAGTCAAAATGGCAGGTGGCGAGTTGCTTGTTTCGGGTATGCCCTTATTTACAGCACAAGGTGCGCAGTCTGCAAAACAGGAAATATCTACGGTAGGGATAGGTTCCAGTCTCGGCATTGTGTTTTTACTTTGGATAACCTTTCGCAGTTTCAGACCTTTGCTGTTATCGGCTTTGGCAATAGGAGCCGGTTTGTTTGCGGCGCTGGTTGTCTGCGTACTGTTTTTTGGCAAAATACATATTCTGACTTTAGTGTTTGGTGCCAGTTTAATCGGTGTCGCTGATGACTATGCCCAGCATTTTCTTTGCGACAGTTTGGGGGAAAAGGACTGGAATCCCCGGAAAGGTCTGGCTTTTATCCTGCCCGGACTGACGTTTGGCCTGTTGAGTAATCTGTTAAGTTATGCAGGACTTGGTTTTTCTCCGTTTCCTGGCTTGCAGGAGGTTGCGTTATTTTCTGCCATGGGTTTGTTAGTTGCGTGGTTGACGGTGGTACTATTGTTTCCGGTGTTGCTGACAGGATTTACCTTTGCACATCAACCCGGAATACTTAAATTAACCCGCTATTGGGAACAGCATTGGCCGCGTTGCTTATTAAAAAATTGGCTAAGCTTAAGTCTATTGTTGCTTGTGTTTATAGTAGCGGGTCTTTGGAAACTAACGCCACAAGATGACATTCGCTTGTTGCAATCGGCACCGGCTGAATTGATGAGTGCCGCCGATAAAATCCGGTCGTTATTTCCTGTGAGCCCGGATAGTCAGTTTTTTATGGTGTCGGGCAAAGATCAAGCTGACTGGTATCAAAATGAACAACGTTTGCTTAATCGTCTGGAAACATTAAAACAGCAAAAAGTAATCGCTCAGTTTGAAGGATTAAGCCACTATTGGCCTGATCCCAGGCAACAGCAACAAAACTATGCTTTGGTAAAGCATGAACTGGTTGACTCGGGCTTGCTTGAGCGATACATGATTGAACTGGGTTTTGAACAAAAGGCTGTCAGTCATGAGTTGGACGAGTTTGTAAGGGCTGAGAATAAATCGCTAAATTTGCCAGAGTGGTTGGCGATCGCTGATGAAATCAAACAGAAATTGTGGCTGGGTTGTCAAGCCGGTATTTGCCGAAGCACGGTTACTTTAACAGGCATTACTGATATTAAGGCATTAACGGCCCTGCAAGGCTTGCCAAATGTTATTTGGGTGGATCAGGTTCAGCAGTTATCATCGTTATTTGAACGCTATAGAGTCAGGGCCAGTGTTTTGTTGTTAAGCGCATTTTGTTTGGCTACAGTTGGCCTGGGTTTCAGGTTTGGTTGGCGCAACAGTGGCACTATCATGTCGGTACCGGTTGTTGCGCTGGCGGTTGCTCTGGCCATGTTGGGCTGGTTTAACCAGTTGTTTAGTTTGTTTAATCTGTTTGCCTTGTTGTTGGTGTTGGGTATAGGCGTTGATTATGGCCTGTTCTTTTTTATGGCGGGTGACAGACGGGCTAGTACTTCGCTGGGCGTTACGCTGTCGGCCCTAACGACTTTATTGGCGTTTGGTTTGTTGGCGACAAGTTCCACGGAAATCGTCCATGCTTTTGGTTTTACGGTAACTGCCGGTATTGTTACGGCGATGCTTTTTGCGCCCTTGGTTGGGCTTAAGAAATTCAAAAAATAATAATGAAAAACAATAAAGCCAAAATTATCATTATCGGCGCGGGGCCTTCAGGAAGTATTGCCGGTGCCTTGCTGCAAAACCAGGGCTTTCAGGTGACAATTCTGGAGCGCCAAGTGTTTCCTAGATTTAGTATCGGTGAAAGTCTGTTGCCGCAATGTATGGAATTCATCAAGCAGGCCGGTATGTTGGAGGCAGTCGTCAAGGCCGGATTTCAGTTTAAAAATGGCGCGTCTTTTGTGTGCCGGGATCAGCAAACCGAGTTTTCTTTTGAAGATAAATTTAGTCCGGGTATCGGTACGACGTTTCAGGTGCAAAGAGGTGACTTTGATAAGTTGCTGGCAGACGAAGCGGTGCGCATGGGCGTTGAAATACAATGGCAGGTCGAGGTTGTCGCAGTTAATTTTTCAGCTGACAAACCTGAGTTGACAGTGCGTAATAGTCAAGGTCAAATTACCACTCAGTATGCGGATTTTGTCTTGGATGCCAGTGGTTTTGGTCGTATTTTGCCGAAGTTGCTGGATTTGGAATCGCCTTCAGGTTTTCCGGTCAGGCAGGCGCTGTTTGGTCATATTGAAGATCGTATTAGCGACAGCCACTTTGATAGAAACAAAATACGCATTACGGTGCATCCTGAACATAAAGACGTCTGGTATTGGCTGATCCCGTTCAGTAATGGTCGGAGCAGTGTTGGCGTAGTCACGGAGCCTGAGTTTTTTCAAGCTTGGGATGATTTTGATCAGGCTTTGCAAGCTATTATTAACCAAGATCCAAATTTAAAAATCTTGCTTGAGAATGCGGTGTTTGATCAAACAATCAACACGATCAGCGGGTATTCGGCTAACGTAAAAAGTCTGTACGGTAAAGGCTATGCTCTGTTGGGCAATGCCGGTGAGTTTCTGGATCCGGTGTTTTCCTCCGGCGTTACGATTGCCATGAAATCAGCCAGCTTGGCCGCCGATATTTTGATCCGGCAATTTAACGATGAACCTGTAGATTGGCAAAAGGATTATGCCGCGCCCTTGCAGCGTGGCGTGAATACTTTTCGGGTATTTGTTGACGCCTGGTATGACGGTCGATTTCAGAATGTTATTTTTCACACCAAACAGCAACCCGAAATTAAGGCAATGATCAGTTCCATTTTGGCGGGCTATGCCTGGGATGAAAATAATCCCTACGTCAAAAATGCCCGTTCCAGGTTGGATACCCTGGTTGAGTTATGCCGGTAAAGATCAATAATTACGTTTTTGTACTTTTATTGATGTTGTCAGCTTGTGCTTTAAATCCGTTGGAAGAAAATATTGATAACGTCGGGCTTATGCCGATAGCCCAGCCTTTGGAACCCTCCAGGCGGATAGTGCAACAAATCAATGCCTTTTGGTCTGATCGTGAGGAATCTTTGTTGGCTGTTCTGGAATTGGATAAGCAGCATATTGCAATGGCAGGACTCAGCAATGACGGCCTGAGTCTGTTTAATATAACTTATGACGGTAAAACCGTATTGTCTGATAAAAGTCCGTTAATGCCGGCAACCGTTAAACCTGAATTTATGCTGGCTGATATGCAATTGGTTTATTGGCCGCTGACTACTTTACAAACAATACTGCCTGTTGGCTGGCGTTTGGAAACACTTAAAAACAAACGCTTTTTATATATCAACGATAAAAAACAGATGGAGATTAATTATTTATCGCCCGAAACCGACTGGCCTAAAGTCGTTGAACTGGTTAATTTTCAGTATCATTACCGCCTGCGTATTAAAACCTTAAATTATGAACTTATACCTCAATGATCTAGGTTTGTTATGCGCGCTAGGCAACGGCAAAGTTGAGGTATTAAAGCGTTTGTTGGCTGGTGACCGTTCGGGACTGGAGCTAAGCGCCGAGTTTGGGATGATAGTCGGCGCTGTTGTTGGGGATCTTCCGGAAATCCCTGAACAATACAGTATTTACAATTGCCGCAACAATCGCCTGTTGCTGGCAGCGGTCAGTCAGATTGAGCACTCGGTGAAGGCTATGATCAAGCGTTTTGGCGCTGATCGAATTGGTATTGTGCTGGGGACCAGTACCTCAGGTGTCCGTAACACTGAGCTTGCGCTGGCTTATTGGGCCGAGCATGGCGAATTGCCGGAAACCTTTCATTACAAACAGCAACAAATGGGTGCTGGAGCGGATTTTCTGGCGGAATTTTTAGGTGTTAAAGGTCCGGCCTACACGATTTCTACAGCTTGTTCTTCCAGTGGTAAAGCCTTTGCTTCAGCTCGACGCTTAATCAACCAGGGAGTTTGCGACGCAGTTATCGTGGGTGGCGCAGACAGTTTGTGCGGCTTAACTCTTAACGGTTTTGCGGCGCTTGAATCGATCAGTTCCGGATTCTGTAAACCGTTTGGCTTGCATCGTGACGGTATCAATATTGGCGAGGCAGCCAGTTTATTTATACTAAGTAAAGAGCCGGGACCGGTAGTTCTGGAGGGCATAGGCGCGACTAGCGATGCCTATCATTTTGCTGCGCCTGATCCTGAGGCGACTCAGGTAATTCGGGCTATGCAGCTTGCGCTGGATCAGGCGGGTAAAAAACCGGACCAAATTGATTATATTAACTTGCATGGTACGGCTACCGTTTTGAATGACGCCATGGAAAGTAAAGCAGTAAATTCTTTATTTGGAGCAACGGTAGCTGCAAGTTCCAGTAAAGGGATGAGCGGACATACGTTGGGCGCTGCTGCTGCGTTGGAACTTGCTTTTTGCTGGTTAGTACTGACTAACAATGATGAATCAGGTGTACTGATCCCCAATAGTTGTGATGATGAGGTTGATCCTAATTTGCCCCGTGTATTGTTGTTAAAACAGGGTGACATGCTCGGCCGTAAAATTAATACCTGTTTAAGCAATTCATTTGCTTTTGGTGGCAATAATTTATCTATTATTGTGGGACGGGCATGAACGATATAGATGATTTGATTCCGCACAGTGGCTGCATGGTGTTGCTGGACCGTGTTATTGCCCATGACAATAAGAGTTTGACAGCTGAATTGGTGGTACGTGACGATGGCTTGTTTGGTGATCATGAAACTGTTCCTGCCTGGGTCGGTATTGAATATATGGCACAAACGATAGCGGCCTATGTCGGTGTTATGGCACGCCAGGTGAATGATCCTGTACGACTTGGTTTTTTACTGGGAACCCGGCGCTATCTAAGTAATGTGGGAGTATTTAAAGTGGGGGCAAGATTAACAATACAGGTAGAGAAAATTTTTCAGAATGAGGGTTTGGGCGTTTTTGATTGTCAGATTCTAGGCGTAGATGTCGACGTTTCAGCCAAGCTCAACGTTTATCAGCCACCGCTAAACAATATGAGTGTAATATGAAAAATACAGTTTTAGTGACCGGTTCCAGTCGTGGCATTGGTAAAGCGATTGCGTTGTATCTGGCTAAGCAAGGCTTTGACCTGGTTGTGCATTGCCGCAGTCAGCTGAATCAGGCAGAAGAAGTTGTGGCTGAAATTAAGCAGTTAGGTCAACAAGCCCGTATTTTGCAATTCGACATTGCCGACCGTGGACAATGCAATGAACAAATCAATCAGGATATAGAAAACCACGGTGCTTATTACGGCGTGGTCTGTAATGCTGGGATTACGGCTGATAACGCCTTTCCATCTCTGACAGGTGAACAGTGGGACAGCGTCATACACAGTAATCTGGATGGCTTTTATAATGTCTTGCAACCGGTGGTAATGCCGATGGTCAGACGACGAAAGCCTGGGCGTATTGTGACCTTATCTTCGGTTTCAGGCTTAATGGGCAACCGTGGCCAAGTCAATTACAGCGCCGCAAAAGCGGGAATTATCGGTGCGACTAAAGCGCTGGCTTTGGAGTTGGCAAAACGCGATATTACCGTAAACTGCGTGGCACCGGGACTTATCGAAACTGATATGCTCAGTGACTTGCCATTGGAAGATATTAAAAAAATGATTCCGGCACGTAGAATAGGTCGTCCCAAAGAGGTTGCCGCCGCAGTGGCTTTTTTAATGTCTGAAGATGCCGCTTATATTACCCGGCAGGTTATTTCGGTCAACGGTGGTTTATGTTGAAACGTGTCGTGGTGACGGGCATGGCGGGAATTTCGCCAATAGGCAATGACTGGCAACAGGTAGCCGAGCGGCTCACAGCCAAACAGACCGGCATTCAGTACATGCAGGACTGGGAAAAATATCAGGGTTTGAATACTCGTTTGGGTGCGCCAGCCGAGTTTGTAAAGCCAGAACATTATTCCCGTAAACAAGTTCGTAGCATGGGTCGAATCGCTTTAATGGCAACTCGTGCAACGGAACTGGCACTGATCGATGCCGGATTGCTAAATGATCCGTGTCTTAACAGTGGTCAGATGGGTATTGCTTATGGGAGTTCTTCGGGCAGTCCTGATGCTATCGCTGATTTTGGTCATATGTTGATTAATCATACAACCGACGGTTTGAATGCGACTTCCTATATCAGAATGATGGGCCATACCACGCCGGTTAATATCGGTTTGTTCTTTGGGATTAACGGCCGCATTTATACAACCTCAAGCGCCTGTACATCTGGAAGTCAAGGCATAGGCTATGCTTATGAGGCCATTAAATTCGGTCAACAAAAGCTGATGGTCGCAGGTGGTGCAGAAGAATTGTCGGCTTCTCAGGCGGCAGTATTCGATACGCTTTTCGCAACCAGTTTGCGTAATGACACTCCCGATAAAAGTCCGCGACCCTTTGATCGGGATCGGGATGGTCTGGTGATTGGTGAAGGCGCTGGTACTTTGATTCTTGAAGAACTTGACCATGCCCTGGCAAGAAATGCCACTATTCATGCCGAAGTAGCAGGTTTTGGCACCAATTCTGACGGCGTGCATGTCACTCAGCCCAACAGTATCAGTATGCAGCAGGCGATGCGACTAGCTCTGCAAGCGGCAAAGCTGGAGGCGTTTGCTATCGGCTATATTAGTGCGCATGGTACGGCAACAGGCCACGGTGACATTGCTGAAAGCCATGCAACCGCTGCATTGTTTGGTGTCAAGACGCCAATCAGTTCATTAAAAAGTTTTACAGGGCACACTCTTGGCGCTTGCGGAGCGCTTGAAGCCTGGGTTGCGATCAATATGATGAATGAAGGCTGGTTTCATGCTACGGCCAATCTTGACAGCATTGACCCTGAATGTGCCGAGCTGGATTACATTAAAGAAGAGGTTCGTAAACTGGATTGCGATTATGTGATGAGCAATAATTTTGCTTTTGGCGGTATCAATACGTCTTTGATTTTTAAGCGTTGGAAGCAATAGACTTGAAAAGCAAAGAGGGTGAGCTGGTAATAAATGCACATTTACCAAAAAAGGAATTTATATCGCTCACCAAACAATCTGTTGGTTCTAAGCACAACTCCAACTTGTAATTAATCAGTATTTTGTCTTGTCCCGACCTGCCCAGTATTCTGTCGCCAATTGTTGCGCTTGTTCTTGCGTGTCAACTTTGCCTAATAATTTAAGAGCGATTGCAGCTGTGCCAAGGATAGAGGCGGTTGCAAAGTCGTCTTCTGTTTTCCCTTGCCAGATTAGTGCAAGTTGTTGCGGATCAAGCAAATCCGGTTTGACATGACGATGCCTGAATAAAGCAGGCCAGTTTTCGTCGGATAATTCACCGTTATGCACGCTTTGCACCAGACATTCCATATCGGGATTCCGTTCGGTTTCGCCCCCTTCGCCTTTTAGAACTGCCATGTGTGGCTGCTTGACCAAAGCCGCAGCTTGCTGGTGGACAGGTCGATAGCCGGGATGAAAGATGCCCTGAATGCTGTAGTCCGCATTGAAGGGGTTTAATAAACGCACGAGTGTATGAACCGGGGAACGCAAACCCAGTATCGGGCGTAGTTCTATAATTTCGTGCAGCTTGGGACAAAAATGTTCCAACGATAAATAGCAAAAATGCTGTTGTTCAAGTTGCTGTCCGGCTTCTGAAATTGAGGTTGCGGATTTAAGCCCCAAATATTCCAGCATATTTTCTGTGTACAACCGTCCCTCGGAATGGCCGCTAGCGCCATGCATAAAAACGGTGATGCTGTTTTCTGCCAGTAATAAAGCCGACAGTAAAAACCAGGGTAAATGTCGACGTTTTCCCGCGTAAGAGGACCAGTCTAAATCGACTTTAGCGGTAGTATCAAGTCGCTTGAACGACTCGCGGGCTGCCAGTGCAAAACCGGCCAATTCTTCGGGCGTTTCTTCCTTGACGCGCATCAACATTAAAAAAGCACCTAACTGAACTGGCAGTACCTGATCAGATAAAATCATGTACATTGCTTGATAGGCTTCATCCTGAGTTAAAGGTCTTGAGCCTTTTTTGCCTTTGCCCAGGATACGTACAATTTCTGCGAACGGATGTTCCGCGTGTGGGGTTTGTTGGTGATGAGTCAATGTCATAAGGTAAATTTAATATAATGGTCGACTAACAGAGCGACAAACACAATGGTTAGATAAAACAGAGAATAAAAGAACGTTCTCATCGCGGTTTTATCGTCCTTTCTGCACATCATTAGAATTGCGAAATAAATAAAACCAAAGCCTAAAGGTACAACGGCGGCTAAATAGATCAGGCCGCTCATACCGGTTAAATAAGGCAATAGCGTGACAATCAGCAATAAAAATGAATAAAGTAAAATTTGTAGACGGGTGAATTCTACGCCGTGGGTAACTGGTAACATTGGGATGCCGACTTTGGCAAATTCCTTGCGTTTGGCGATAGATAGCGGCCAGAAATGAGGCGGCGTCCAAACAAAGATAATTAAAAACAACAACAAGGAGTAGGGATGTACTTCACCGGTCATTGCGCACCATCCCAGTAATGGTGGTGTTGCTCCAAAAGCACCGGCAATAACGATATTCTGCGGGGTCATCCGTTTAAGATAAACCGTATAAATAATCGCGTAACCCAATCCAGATAAAAAAGTAAGAATTGCGGTTAGGGCGTTCACCAGTGTAAACAGTAACACCATGGAAATGGCAGCTAGCAGCAAGGCAAACATTAAGACATTATTTGCGCTTAATTCGCCTTTGGGTAAAGGACGATTTTTGTTGCGCTCCATCTGCGCATCGGCTTCACGATCAATAAAATGATTAATCGCGGCGGCTGAAGCGGCGGCGAGAGCAATGCCTATACTGCTGTAAACAAAGAGGTCAACTGGAGGCAGTCCTGGAACGGCCAATAACATTCCTGCAATCGCAGTAAAAACGATCAGGGCGACTACTTTTGGTTTGCATAATTCAAGATAACTTTTCCAGGAAGGGCGGCGTAATTCGCTAGTCATTATTTAATAGATTCCAGTAGCTAATTTCGGGTGCAGCTCCCATATTAATTGGAAGTAGCGGTTAAGAGGCTTTTATTCAGTTCTATCGCGAGGAACTTGGCGGCATCAGTTAGGCGACAGAATACGACAAACGATTTTTTAAATTAGATTAATGATCTTTAGATGATGCCCAAATATAAGATTTTGTGATGAATTATATGTTTAACATCCATAATACACGATGAGTTCAGACGAAACAAAAATGAAAGTTTATTAAATGCGCCCAGATTTGCGCTATAGGCTTTAATAAGCCATGCGGGGTTGGGCTAATGAGTAGCGTATCACTTGAGAAATATGTTTTAAATAGTATTCAGAGTGCCGTTTTTATTGACTGTAAAGCCAAGAATTAAATGTAGGTTGCAGTCTTATCACATAAGCCGAATAATCGAAGTCCGAAATACGCTAATTTCCGTATTAAAATAATTAAATTCAAACGCTGATTAATATTGAGTTTCAAGGCCAATCGATGCCTTGCACTGAGGTCAAATGAAATCTTGTATTTTGTGCAAGTACGGTGCGTTAAACATCAATGGGATTGGGTTTCAGAAACACCGATACGAAATACGCTGTGCAAACCTTATGAAATGTACTTTCATCAATTTCTGTATCTACATTAATTCAATCGAAGATTGCCATCTTAAGCCTGGACAGATAAGATCATCGCTAGGGATGTCATTTGCTAAATCATCTTAATTTAAATTTTTAAATCGCTTAATATCAGCTATTTTTGTCATTCACCTTATTTACCCAAACTTGTTAACAGGATAATTTATGAAAACTCGCGCCGCAGTGGCATGGAAAGCAAACTCGCCCTTGGTTATTGAAGAAATCGATCTACAGGGACCTCAACCAGGGGAAGTCCTGGTTAGAATGGTTGCTACCGGTGTTTGCCATACCGATATGTTCACGCTGTCCGGCGATGATCCTGAGGGTATTTTTCCAACTATTCTTGGTCATGAAGGTGGAGGTATCGTTGAAGAAGTGGGTGCAGGTGTGACTACCCTACAGGTTGGCGATCACGTTATTCCGCTGTATACGCCTGAATGTGGCGTATGCAAATTCTGTCTTTCGGGTAAAACCAATCTATGCCAGGCGATTAGGGCGACTCAAGGCAAGGGGCTTATGCCTGACGGAACCACCCGTTTTTCCAAAAATGGCACTCCCATTTTTCATTATATGGGCACTTCCACCTTTTCTGAATACACGGTGGTCCCTGAAATAGCTCTGGCCAAAATCAATAAAGCCGCACCTTTAGAAAAGGTTTGTCTGCTAGGTTGCGGTATTACGACAGGTATTGGAGCGGTATTAAATACCGCCAAAGTTGAGCCAGGCTCAACAGTTGCCATCTTCGGACTGGGCGGCATCGGCCTGTCTTGTGTGCAGGGCGCCGTGATGGCAAAAGCCGGACGCATCATTGTTGTTGATATTAATGAAGATAAATTTGAAATGGCCAAAATGCTGGGGGCTACCGATTTTATCAACCCAAAAAAATACGATGCACCAATTCAAGAGGTTATTGTTGATTTAACAGAAGGCGGTGTTGATTATTCATTCGAATGCATTGGCAATGTCAATTTAATGAGACAAGCCCTGGAATGCTGTCATAAAGGCTGGGGCGAATCGGTTATTATCGGTGTGGCGGGTGCAGGTCAAGAGATTTCAACCAGGCCGTTTCAACTGGTCACAGGACGGGTCTGGAGAGGCTCTGCCTTTGGCGGCGTAAAAGGTAGAACAGAACTGCCCGGCTATGTTGAAAGATATATGGCAGGGGAAATTAAAATTGATGAAATGATCACTTTCACCATGCCGTTGGAAGAAATTAACACCGCCTTTGATTATATGCATGAAGGTAAAAGCATACGATCTGTCGTCATATTTTAGGATTTATACATAATGAACATTGTTAACATTGAATTAATAAAAAAAGCCAAGTGTTTTGGTGGATGGGTGGAATACTATACTCACACCTCGGTATCGACCCAAACTTCGATGACCTTTTCAATTTTTGTACCTGAAAGCGCCGCAGCCAAAGCCAATAAACCGGCTATGATCTGGCTTTCAGGTCTGACCTGTACCGAAGAAAACTTTATCACTAAAGCTGGAGTATTTCCTTGGGCCAGTGAGCACGGCATTACCGTCATCTGTCCTGATACCTCGCCCCGAGGAACTGATTTGCCGGGCGAACATGACAGCTACGACTTTGGTTCGGGCGCCGGCTTTTATCTGAATGCAACAGAAAAACTCTGGTCAGAAAATTACCGCATGTATGATTATGTGGTTAATGAAATCACCGAAATTCTGTTTTCCAATTTTTCAATCGCACTTGATTGCCTGTCTATTTCCGGTCATTCCATGGGCGGGCATGGCGCATTAATCATGGCTTTGAAAAACAGAGACAAGTTCAAATCGGTTTCTGCCTTTTCACCTATCATCAATCCAATGAACTGCCCCTGGGGTCAGAAGGCTTTTTCTCTGTATCTGGGAGAAAATCAAGCGGATTGGGAGCAGTACGATAGTCTTATGCTCGTTGATAAAACGGCGTCAATTCCGCCTATGTTGATAGATCAGGGTTTAGCTGATGATTTTCTTGAAGTCCAGTTAAAAACAGATGTTTTTACAAAAAAAATCAACGACAAGGGATTCACCGACAGCTGCACGATTCGGATGCAGGAAGGCTATGATCACAGCTATTTTTTCATCGCCAGCTTCATCAAAGATCATATCGACTTCCACGCCGCCCATATTTGTCGTGACTGATTTTTAAGCGGCATTCATTTGAAGTTCAGTCGGGTAAACCGGAATATGGCTTTTTCGAGCGAAAGCGAGAACAAGTGATTTCAGGAAATATTGCCAGAATCGCCAACCCTCGCTACGTTTGGGTGGCCTTATTCCGACCTACCCGGGTCTTAATGCGCTTATTGAACCAGTTGAAAAAAACATTATTTTTTTATGAGTGGAATTACAGCATCTTTACCTGTTTTTCGGGGAATGGGAATTGATGCTGAATTGCGAGAGCTGATGCACTGATGTGTTGCAACTGAAAAAAGCGCAATGATAGATTCAGAACTGGCTGTCAGGTTATAACATTTACACATCCCCATTTGGCAGCACAAATTTGATGTCCAAGGTTCTCAAATACGTTTGTAAACCTGCGTCTTGCAGTGGTATTAAATGGGCTTCAGTAACATAAGGCCCACCTGCCAAGTCAAACTAGGCTTTTGTGCATCAAAATGGCGTTTATTACAACTCAATTCGAATCGTTTATGTCGAGTTTGCGCAGCTCATTTCTGTAGCAAGCAGGGTAAATGGAGGGCCCATTTTCGACATTGGGAATGGATTCAAGCTTCCCGATTCGGGTGAATGATGAATCAAAGAGCTTTTACAGTTTCGCATCAACAAAACCCATGCCGATTATAATTATAAGGTTGGGCATAAACAGTATTCCTGACCGAACTCAGGCAACGAACCAAGAAATGGCAGCTCACCTCGCAGAAGTACATCAATAGTCATGAACGCTTTGTATAGGTTCAAACGTTCTACATACCAGGTACTTAGGTTGTGTGCGACAACCGGTTAAGTACACTTGAATCTTGCTCTATAATAAAGTCTAATTTAATTTATAACCTAACCCTATCACCCCCTATGCACAATGCAATCGATCAGCTTTTAGAGTCAGCCAATCAAGTCATACTTGGCAAACCACGGCAAGTTAAGCTTGCGCTTTGTTGCCTGCTGGCTCACGGTCATTTGCTGATAGAAGATATTCCTGGTGTCGGCAAAACTACACTGGCGCACACATTGGCAAAACTGCTTGGATTAAATTACCAGCGGATTCAATTTACCAGCGATATTCTCCCAGCCGACATCATAGGCGCTTCAGTTTTTGATGCTAAAAATCACGAGTTCAAATTTCATCCCGGCCCGGTTTTTAACCAAATGGTGCTTGCCGATGAAATCAATCGCGCTACGCCCAAGGCCCAAAGCGCAATGCTGGAAGCCATGGAAGAGCGTCAAGTGACGATCGAAGGAAAAACCTATCCGCTGCCGCTGCCTTTTTTTGTAATCGCCACGCAAAACCCGTCCCATCAAATTGGCACGTTTCCGCTACCAGAATCGCAATTGGATCGTTTTTTAATGCGCATCGAACTGGGCTATCCCGATCATCAGGCAGAAAGACAGTTGCTGATGGGGAAAAACAGGCATCAACTTTGTGAATCGCTTCCAGTACAACTACCGTCGCTACAGTTGCAGCGCATACAGCTGGCGGTTACTGAGGTTCATGTATCGGCCGCCCTGCTGGATTATTGCCAGGCCATCATCAAATATACTCGCGAGTCGCCTGACTATCACTGCGGTCTGTCGCCTAGAGCCGGTCTGGCATTGCTGACTGCGGCCAAAGCTTGGTCGTTTATGGATCGGCGCGATGCGGTGATTCCAGAAGATATTCAAGCCGTATTGGCGGCAGTCACAGGCCATCGCTTACGGGCAGGTAGCACTCAATCGGAAGCCATCGTCGCACCGATTTTAGCCAACGTTGCCGTCCATTGAAGTTAACAGAACGTTTTCGGCTCAGCCGGTTTGTTGCGGGTGAAAAAGCCATTGATACGCCGGTCACCTTAAATCACCGGCGCATCTTTATCTTGCCTACCTTGCGGGGCTTGGGCTTTGTCTTGTTGATTGCGCTGTTGTTGCTGATTGCTTTTGTCTATAACAATAACTTAACCTACATGCTGGCTTTTTTACTCGCGAGTGTGTTTTTTGTCACCATCTTACATAGCTACAAAGCCTTAGCCGGTCTGGTGGTACAAAAGGGCCGGAGCAAAGCCGTGTTTGCAGGAGAGGCAGCTGGCTTCGACATCCATATCAACAACCCGACCGATTTGCAGCGCCAACAATTGCAGGTTACCCAGCAAGACAGTCAACGCTTGGTCATTCAAGCCCAAGGCGCTGCGCATATCACCCTGTATTCTATCACCCAAAAAAGAGGCTGGCACACAGCCGGAACGGTCACGCTATCCAGCACTTATCCGCTGGGCTTGTTTCGCGCCTGGTCTCCAATCCGTTTTGGCCTAAAGGCCCTGGTTTATCCAAAACCGGCGCTTATCGAAATACCATTTCCTCAAATATCACTGGCAGGAGCGCAACAGGGATTTAACCAAAAGCGCGGCGACGATTTTCAAGGGTTGCAAGCATACCAATCCGGAGATTCGATCAAACACATACATTGGAAAGCCTTCGCCAAAGGCTTGGGCGTGTTCAGCAAACAATACGCCGGCGAACAGTCAATTGAGGAAATCCGCTTGGATTACGATCAAGCGCCAGGGCATAGCATCGAAGAGCGCTTAAGCCAGTTATGCCGCTGGGTAGTCGATGCGGAGCAAGCCGGAATCACTTATAGCTTTGCTTTGCCGGGATTAAAATTGCCGCCCGATAACGGCTTGGCGCATTATCAAAAATGCCTTGAAGCGCTGGCGCTATTTTGATGAAACCGGAACTCGACAAAAACATTTTAATCTTTTTACTATCGTCTGTCGGGCTGATAGTTCTCCCACATATCTACCATATCCCTGCAGCAGTTTTCGGCTTTTTTGGTCTACTGTTTAGTTGGCGGTTTATCGGTATCTGGAAACAAAAGTGGCTACCCAATAAGCCGGTTATTTTTATAGCTGTGGTCTGCGGAATTGCCCTGCTTTATAACCAGCATCAAGGCCTGTTTGGGCGCGATGCAGGAACCCAGTTGTTTATCATCGCGCTCGGACTCAAATTAATGGAGATTAAAACCGAACGCGATCTTTACCTGATCACCTACTTTGCTTTTATCGTCGCCGCCTCCCAGTTTTTATACGAACAAAGCATCCTGATGACAGCCTATATTCTGTTGATTTGCTGTGTGCTGTTGGCAACGCTGGTTTATATCAACAGCGGCAAGGCGCAAACACTTTCCGCGATTAAAACAGCCGTTATTATTACTGTCCAGGCGCTGCCGATTGCGCTGGCTTTGTTTATTTTATTTCCCAGAATCGATGCGCCAAAATGGATGCTGCTCAATGATCCGCATCAAGCCAGGGCCGGTTTAAGCGACAGTATGGAGCCGGGCTCCATTAGCGACCTGGGCGGGTCTGACGAATTGGTGTTCCGCGTCAAATTTGCCAGTGCCATTCCGCCACCGCGACTACGCTATTGGCGCGGCCCGGTTCTAACGTATACCGATGGCAAGCGCTGGACTCAGATTGCTTTCCAAAAGCCCATGCGTTCTCCAGTCGTTACCGGTAGAGCTTATCAATACAAGTTGCTGATGGAGCCGCAAGATAAAAATTGGATATTTGCACTGGATATGCCAGTAGAAATTCCTTCACCTTTAACTATAAGTTCCGCCTACCAGCTGTCAGCGGTAGACCGTTCCGACAATCGTACTGAATATGATCTGATCTCTTATACCGATTACAACACAGGCCCAATCAATCTTGGCGAATATAAAACCGCAACTCAGTTGCCCAGTGAGCCCTCGGATAAAATCAAACAGCTGGTTGCCCAGTTGCATGGTTTTGACAGCGCCCCCGACAACTTTATCAATCGGCTGCTAAACCATTTCAGAGTTGAAGACTTTCATTACACCTTGACCCCGCCGCTCATTGAAGAAAATCCGATTGAAAACTTTCTGTTCAAAACCCGTTACGGATTTTGTAGTCATTACGCTTCTGCCTTCGTATATCTAATGCGCGTAGCGCATATTCCGGCGCGTGTCGTAACCGGTTATCAGGGCGGCGAGCTGAACAAAGCTGGCGACTTTCTGGAAATACGGCAAGCCGATGCTCATGCCTGGGCCGAAGTGTGGCTAAATGATAAGGGCTGGGTTCGGGTTGATCCCACGGCTGCGATAGCGCCGGAAAGGATCGAGCAGAGTAGTAGCATAGATTGGCATACCACTTACGGTATCGCAGCGGCAAACGTACCTGCATACAACTGGCTAAAACAGGCGCGGCAGTTGTGGGGCAAAGTCGATTACAACTGGCAGCGCTGGGTCATCAATTATGATAACAAGAGTCAAGCCAACTTCCTGTCGTCGTTCGGCATCAACGACCTTAAGACCCTGACTTACTGGATGATCGCCGTAATAGCCTCGATAACAGCCGTGCTTTGCTGGTTTCTTTTGTATCATAAATCGAAATCCGCCGATAAAGTCTTGTCTAGTTATAATCGGTTTTGTAAAAAACTTGTCAAACATGGGCTGATCAGAAATGCCGGTGAAGGCGCTAAAGATTATGCAGAACGGGTCAAGACGAAGCTGCCCGCGCAGACAGCGGATATTGATCAAATTACCGCCGTATTTATCAAGCTGCGCTTCGGGCGGATTGTAACCGGCGAAGACTTGCAGTCGCTTAAAAGACTAGTGGATTTGTTCAGGGCCTGATTGTTCTGAGCCATAGTTGCGTACGCAGTAAAAGTAAGACCTTCTTAATTTAATTGATGTGCAAAAGGGGCTTCGCAGAGGAATAATGCTTTTTTGATATTCACTTGTATCAAGCCTAGTGTCCACTTTGCAGATGGGTTCAATATTTGGATATGCTCGCCTCTGGCTTCCGGTAAACCTCAAGGCATTGGCGTTAACATCAGTACAAAACCAATCCATAAGCTACGCATTCGGGCTTCATTTAAATTCAACTCGCCTGGATCAAGTAATGTTATCAAACGACAGTTCATTCTGGTAATAATTCTTGTGCGATATTTAATTCGAAAATCTCTCGAAAACGCTCGTTACATCGTTTGAATATGTTGAGTACCGCCGGATCAAAATGTGAGGGCAATGTACGCTGATCGCCTGTGGTAATGATTTCCACACTACGTTCATGACTTAATGCCCCTTTGTAAGCGCGAGGAGATCTTAACGCATCATAAATATCACAAATCTGAACAATTCGTGCTGCTAGTGGAATTTCGTTGTCCTTAAGTTCGGATGGATAGCCACTCCCATCCCAGTTTTCATGATGGGCGGCTGCTATTTCAGCACCCATTACAAGATAGGGTGAATTATTACCGCTCAGCATCTTTGCACCAACCTCACAATGGGTTTGCATGATCCTCCATTCCTCTGGCTCAAATCCGCCAGGCTTATGAAGAATTGCGTCTGGTATGGCCATTTTTCCGATATCATGCATCGGACTGGCATAGCGGATAAGATCAGTAAACTCAGCATCCATTCCTAATTCTTTCGAAATTTCAGTGCAATAGAAGCTGATGCGCGCAATATGGCAACCCGTCGACTCGTCTTTGAAGGATGCTGCACGGGTCATCGTCACAATCGTTTCGCGATGACTTGAGAGCAATTGATTCGTTCGCTCTACAACCAATTCTTCAAGATGATGGTTTAAGCGATTCAACTCCAGATGGGTACGCACTCTGGCAAACAACTCATTACGCTGGTAAGGTTTAGTAATGAAGTCGATGGCGCCAAGCTCGAAACCATGTACCTTATCTTCTGTTTCAGATGCCGCGCTAACAAAGATTATCGGTATATTTTGTGTGGCCGGATTGGCCTTGAGACGTCTGCACACTTCGTAACCGTCCATCACTGGCATACGAATATCAAGCAAGACAATGTCGGGTGGATGTGTGGTGGCCAATTTAAGTGCCGTTTCACCATTGATAGCCGAGTGTACCCGGTATCCCTCCAACTTCAGGAGGTCAGTTAACAGCTTCAATGAGGCGGGCGTGTCATCAACCGCGAGTATTTTGGCTTTTTCTATCATGTCAATTCACCTCTTGGTTGGGCGGCAAGGCTTTCAGGATGGCCGAGTAATCAAAACGATCAGCTAGATGAATGAGCGCCTTATGTAGCGTCAAGTCATAAACGGCGACTTTAAGAATAATCCCATTGATAAAGTCACTATCCAGACTGTCCAGCGCATCGGCCAATTCCTTGCATAATGCCGGCGGAAGTACTGCAAACATTTGCGTTTTCAATTGAGCAGGTTCTAAGTCCTCAGCTATTACCACATCGGTGTAGATGAATTTCACATTCAGTTGCTTGGTCAGGCATTCGTAAATCTCATTGAATCGGTAGGGCTTACGCACAAAATCATCCATACCCACTTTTAATATTTCAGCTCGTTGCTCCATAAATGCGGAGGCGGTAACAGCAACAATTTTAACCTCCTTACCTCCAGGGAGTGACCGAATAATTTTTGTTGCTTCTAAGCCGTCCATAACAGGCATACACCTATCCATCCAGATGAGATGCGGCTGCCAGCTTTTAAACAGTTTCACGCCTTGTTTGCCGTTGTCAGCCAGTTTGACAGAAAGGCCCACACGTTGCATTAACTGCAATAGCAACATCTGGTTTTCCGGTTGGTCTTCGATGATCAAAATGCGATATTCCGGCTGTCCAGGAGCAAGGCCAACAACCTCAGCTTTATCTGACTTTTTAGGCAGAATAACATCTTCGTCTTTAACTTCATTAAGCGGTAAATCAATCCGGAACAGTGAACCTTTATTCAATACACTTTCGATGCTGATACTGCCACCCATCAATTGCACGAATTGACGCGTAATCGACAACCCCAGTCCTGTCCCTTTGTTATCCCCACCCTGTTTGCCCAGTTGAACAAATGGCTGAAAAAGTCGTTTTTGATCTTCCGTTGATATTCCACGTCCAGAGTCTTCAACTTCAATTATTAAGTGTGAATTTGAATTCTGTCTTGAAGCCAAGCGAAGAGTTATAACGCCGTGGTCTGTGAATTTAACGGCATTTCCAATCAGATTGATGAGTATCTGACGCAAACGTGCTTCGTCACCTTTGATAAAACGTGGAAATGCGGACGACTGGTCGAGAAGAAGTTGTAGTCCTTTATCACGGGAACGATTCTCCATCATGTCGGTGACATCACGCACCATGGCACCCAAATCGAATGCGGTAATTTCTAGTTGTGTTCTTCCTGCTTCAATTTTGGCCATTTCCAATACATCATTGATTAGAGTCAGCAAATGTGTACCACTGCGGTTGATGATATCGAGATTTTTACGTTGCTCGGAATTTAAGTGTTCGTCTCTTTGCATCAATCCGGAAAAACCGAGGATTGCATTCAAAGGGGTGCGCAGTTCATGGCTCATGCTAGACAGGAAGATACTTTTGGAAATACTCGCTTCTTCAGCTGCATCGCGTGCCAGTACCAAGTCGGCGGTACGTTGCTGAATCTCTTCTTCCAGGTGATCCTTGTATTTTTGAAGTTCTGCTAAGGTTTGCTTAACATCGGTGATGTCAAAATTGGTACCTATCATCCGAATTGGCGTCCCCTTTGAATCAAAATTGGTTTTGGAAGACACCTTGATATTTCGTACTGTGCCATCGGGTCGAAGTACACGAAACTCGGTGGCAAGATCTCTCTCGCCTCCTAGCGCTGCCTGTATTTCACTTTCGACAAACTCACGGTCATCTGGATGCAGCGTGCGGGTCCAGGTATCAAAAGCACCGTCAAAATTATCGCTACAAATACCGTAAAGCGCATACATGCTTTCGTCCCAGACCAGTGTATTTGATGTAATATCCCAATCCCAAATACCTACCCCTCCAGCACGGGTTGCAAGCTTTAAGCGTTCTTCATTGATACGTAACTCAACCTCCATTCGTTTGCGCGCGGTAATGTCCTGAACCATGGCTATGACGTAATCTATTTGGCAATTTTCCTTACGAACGCATCGAACGACCAATTGAGAATGAATAATTTTTCCGGTACGGCAGATAAAGCGTTTTTCAAGACTATAACCTTCAATTTCATATGCTAACATGCGATTAAATTGCTTAACATCGGCAGCCAAATCATCAGGATGAGTTAATTCTGCCCAAGTCATTCCTAGTAGTTCCTGCTCTGAATATTCGAGCATAGTGCACAGGCATGAATTGACACTTAACCAGCCTGTCTCTGGTGAAGTTATCGCCAAGCCAACAAGGTCAAGCTCATAAAATGCGCGCAAACGTTCATCGCTAAAGCGTTTTTCCTGTTCAGCTTGAAGTCGTTCTGTTGTTTCTGTTAACAGATTTTCATTGCTCTGGATTAGGCAGGACTCTCGACTGGCAATGACCTCCATCATCATTTTGAATCGGGTAAGAATTGGAGAGAATTCTGAATAAGTATCAGCAATTGGCATTGATTGGTATTTATCTTCCACCACCTCATCAATCACACCAATCAGTGTATCGATAGGCTTTTTCAATAACCTGGCCAACAACCATCGTAATGCTGCTAGCAGACTGACAATCAGCAACAAAGTCGAGAGAAGCCCATTAAGCAATAACTCCCGATACTTTGTTTCATAGGCACTCAGCGACAAGCCAATTTCGGCACTTCCAATCGGAGCGCCTTCATGTTCAATCACGATCAATCGTTTGGTCTGATTCTCATTTGGTTTGAAATGGTCGTAGATGACATGTTTCTGATCATCAAGAATTATCAAAGAAGCGATGTCGGTATTACTTGAAAAAGCGGTTCCGATTTTACTTACCAATTCATCGTCAACATTCCATAGTGGCCATTCGAGCGAATCACGAAGGCTGTCAGAATAGACCAAGACTTTGCTTTCAAACGTTGCTTCAGATTCATGCGAGGAATAAAGTACATTTAATAAACTTACAATGAATGAAACGATAGTGACCAAAACGATCAAAGCGATCAAGAGCTGTCGATAAAGTGACTTGACTGATCCTAAGGGTGAATTCATTTTTTTTCAGTCCAAGTGTTTGCGTAATACTTTATGAATTTGTCCAGCTTTGCATTCCGATTAACCGGGATATAATCTTTATCATAAAATCCTTCCATGATGGATTGATAGTTTTTGCTATGCAGAGTCTTGGACAACACCTGCCGATAACGTTGTGCAATCATTCTACCCTCAGTGTCATGCATATCAATCATGATGGTTATGGGCCGAGTTAAGGCCGGTATGATTTCTTGAGAAAAACTCTCCTGTTCATCTGGAAATAACTGTTGAATCATGTAGCGACCTGAACCAGCGACCAGAATACAAAAATCAATTCGGCCCTTTTTTAACTTTTTTAGGAGTGATTCGACTGAATCATTTTCCTCCACCTTGACACCTTGACGAACAAACTCTGCTTTATCCTCGATTGATCCTCTTAAGACACCAAGCGTATGCCCCTTCATGTCTTTCATGCTATGTACTTTAATCACTTCATGATGAGGTCTGTAAAAGAAAAAAGCAGAATAAAATACCCCTATGGGAAAGATGGCTCGATCTTTCTGATTGGTTAGCAAATCAGGATCTCCAACGATAAAAGGAGCGACACTTGTACTGTAACGTTTTACAGGCAAATATTTAATTGCATAGGTCACGTCGGCGGCTGCTGAAATCAAATGCAAAATAGAGCCGCCGAAGCCATTTTCCGGTAACTTCGAAGACCAGTATGGAGGCGTATCGGTAGAGACAAACTCCATTGACTTCGCCTCAACAGGCAAGGTCAACAACAAAGCAACCCCAATCGAAATAACACCAATTAGGGGCGCAGGTTTCATTTCCAACCCGGATTTAGTCGTTTCAAGCGGCCGAGATATTCAGGGGGTAATTTGCCGCGAGATTTTTCGATCAGTTGCAGATACTTGCCACTCTTGATGATTTTCTGCATTCCAGCGACGAAGTCATTACGCAATGCTTTTGCATGCTCATTGTTAAAGATAATCACAACTGGTTCGTCATCTACGCTTTTTAGATAAAAGGTCACTATGCTGTATTGCTTTTTATCTTGATTGGCTAAATCCTGCAAGCTACCAATTAACGCGGCAGCATCATGGTTAAACAGGGCGTAGGTCGCTAATTTCTTGGATGGCAATAAATCAATGATGGGTGTTTTTTCTGATGCATTGAACGCCTCAGTCACAATGGCTTGTGTTAATTCAGATTCGGATTTGGTCTCCGATGATACAGACTGATAAGCCACAATATCCGCCTTCTTTTCATCGCCGAACATTTTTGCGGTAAGGCGTGGTGCTGTTGCTTGAGCACTAAATGAACATGCTATCAATAGTAGCGCAGTTATCCGCGCTACTATGCTCCATACTGAATTATTCCTATAAGTTTTCATTTTATTACTCCTATCAATCTGCAATACTTGAAGTGGATAGTACTAACAACTTATCCCATAAATCAAAGTGGTAATTAAAGGGGTGGGTCTGCGACATGAAGATGGTGATCTTCTCTTCTTTAGGGTCAACACTGAAGCGTGTGGAGTAAAGACCGGCCCATTCGAATGTCCCTACATCGCCGGCATCGACATTGTGTTCGCGATCTGCTTGAATCCCAAGGCCCAATCCGAACTTCCATCCCTCGTCATGCAAGGTGATTTCAGAATGCTTGCCAATTTGATTGGTGGTCATCAATTCGATCGTCTTTCTGCTAACTAAACGTACACCATCCAACTCTCCTTTGTTTAACAACATCTGAGCAAAACGGAAATAATCGTAGGCTGTAGTGACCATTCCAACGCCGCCCGATAGAAAGGTTTTAGGACCTTGGGTCTGAAAAGTCGGAGAATACACATAGTCGCCTTCGCGGTGTGCACCGTCTGATACCTTCTCCAATTTACCGTGCCAGTCGCTCTTCCATAAAGCAGAGAGCCGGTCTTGTTTGATTTCCGGAACAAAGAAATAACTGTCGTTCATCTTTAATGGATTAAATATTTTTTCCCGGATATAGTCATCTAACTTCAATCCGGAGACTACTTCGACCAGATATCCCTGCACATCAGCCGCCAAACCGTATATAAATGCTTCCCCAGGTTGGCTGGCCAGCGGCAGGCGTGCTAACCGCTTGACCATGTCGCCTATCGTACCTTCGGTCTCGTACATCCCGCTGCTAATACCAGCTTCTTCATACAGCACATGCATCTGATGCAACAAGTGGTCTTTTGGATACCACTCAGATGCAAACGGATAAGGCATCCCTGCAGTGTGAGTAAGTAGATCCTTAATCGTGATGTCGCGTTTGGCTGGAACCAACCTGAAAGAAGGATTGGAACCGGGCGGCAGCATCTCAATCACTTTGGGATGTGAAAATTCGGGAATATATTTTGCGATCGGGTCGGATAGTAGAAGTTTGCCTTCTTCGTACAACTGAAGAACAGCCAATGTTACTACTGGTTTGGTCATTGAGCAGATACGGAACATCGTGTCTCGCTGCATTGGCTTATCTATGTCAGACTGACCGAACGTTTCGAAGTAGGCGATCTTGCCGTGTCGGGCAACAAGCACAACCACTCCCGCCATCTTTTTCTCGTCGATATTGTCGTGCATCATATTGCTGATTATCTGGAGGCGAGGAGTCGATAAACCAACCTCTTCGGGTTTAACGATTTTGACTTCATCTGCCGAAACTGAAAATACAAATAAGGTGAGTACAAAAAGAATTGTGAAGGCTTTCATGTTTGACTCCTTTGGATCGACCTTGTAATTAATAGGACGATACTAAAAATAATTTTTAAATATGAAATGGTATCGCTGTTATCAGACTACGTGTTTTCTGTGATAAGTTGGCAATAAGATCAAACAACTTGCGGCCAATTTGACTTGATTACGCGATGCATTCTTGGCCATGTCAAAGCGCACAAATTATTCTAATTTAAAATTCGGTCGACTTGCCTATTAAAACAGAGCAAATCATTGGTTATAGAATCAACTTATTCAATAAAAATCTGATGGTTATCTCTGCCAGTGTTGTTAAATTTTCGTTTTTACAAGGCCTGGGTCGCTAACAGACACAAACACCTTTCAAAAAGATATAAACCCGATAATGCTTTCAAACTTCTGGGTAAAACAATAACAGTTAAAACTTATAAAGCTATACGTACAAACACCTATGGGCACCTTAAGTATAGGGTCGGAAATTATCAATGTAGTTGTCGCTTCGATGATTAAAACTTGAAGGACTGTTGACGATGAACTGAAGTCGGTTGTTACGCCAAATCAACGTCTGCAATATTTGTGATTGCTGTCGTTCAAGCTAATATAGTAGAAGCCAGAAACTATTGAACAAACTAATGCCCTATTTTTATCGAACCTAAAGACGCTAGCCTATGATAGATTCTGTTTTAATAATACTTCAAATGATTCTCTTAGTAATGGCTTGCTAAAGAGATAACCCTGCATCTGATCACATCACTGTTCGCAAAGAAATGCCGGTTGGTCAGCCGTTTCCACACCTTCAGCAATAGTCTGCATACCAAGATTTTTCGCCAAATTTATAATGGCACTGACGATAGCCTTGTCTTCAGGATTAGTACTCCATAGCGACCCGAAACTGACGGTTGCATCAGGATAACCATGAAAAGTTAAGTGCCTTCAAGCTAATCTAACAGGGTCGAGTTTCCAGATCCCAGAGTTATAAAGATATTTATAAATAAGAGGTCGCCAAACAGAAATTCCAAAAAGATATTTTTAAAGAGCTACAAGCTGACAAAGTTAAGCTTATACAATCCATGGAATTAAATGGTCCTCAGGAAAAGATTGCGGAACTTAGAAAAAATCATTACAACAAAATCGTCACAATTATTCAATAAACACAAGATAGTGTGTTAAAATAACCAATTATTCACTATATATAGTATTTTATAATATTGTTCTTTGGTACAATAATTTCGTCAAATTTAAAAGCTAATTTAACAGCTACTTGAAATAAATATTGAGAGTGTGTTGAATTTGAAAATCGTTCTAAGAAATTAAAAATTTGTACATCAGATTATTAGTTCACTTGGGATAAATCCCCAATAATTTTTAATCGTCAAGCAAATTTTCGAGATTTCTGCGATTGCTAGGTTTTAGGTCAGTACTGCCTGAGTTTTGATGAAGACATTGTATCTTGATGAGCACAATACCGATTGATTACACAAGATATAGGCAAAAATACGTTCTCTGTAGAAACTTACAATCGTATTGAATACATTGAGGTAAACTTAAACTACGGTAAATACCGATTAAGGCAAAAATATGACACATAAAATAAACAAAAAAATTATCAGCTACAAAGTCCTGACTAAAGATGATCTTGAACCGGTTAAGCAAGAGCTGGTCGAGCCCTCGCTGGAAAGCATGAACGAAAACCTTACGCGCCCTGAAGTTTTGCTCGGCTCCACTTATAAAATTAAAACCCCACAGTCTGAGCATGCGTTGTACATTACCATCAATGATATGATTCTTAACGAAGGCACGGTCCACCAAGAACGTAGGCCTTATGAAATCTTTATCAATTCAAAAAATATGGAGCATTTTCAGTGGGTGTTGGCCTTGACCCGATTGATTTCGGCAGTATTTCGCAAAGGAGGAGACGCTTGTTTTCTGGTTGAAGAAATGAAAGCAGTATTCGATCCGCATGGTGGTTATTTCAAAAAAGGGGGTGTTTTTATGCCGTCGCTAGTCGCCGAAATTGGTTACGCAATCGAATCGCACTTAAAACATATCGGCATGATTAAGCCCGTAGCGATGACCGATCATCAAAAAAAGTTTCTTGATGAAAAACGCCGAGAATTTGAAGTGCAACATGGTGAATCTGAAGGACAATCCTTTCCGGAAAAAGCGGTATTGTGCAACAAATGCAGCACCAAAGCCATGGTATTGATGGATGGTTGCATGACCTGTTTGAATTGTGGTGAGAGTAAATGTGGGTAAAAAAGCCAAATTAATGATGGGAGTTTCTATCGCAGTATACTGAAAAGATCTCAGTCACTCATAAAATAAAAGCAGAGAGTTGCCTTATGCTAAATAAGATGAAAAGTTCCGGTCAGGTGACTATCAAAATGCGTTTTACGATAATTTTGAGCACATTGGTCATCGGGTTTACGATGTTTGGTTTCGCAACATTCAAGGCTATGAATACTTTGAGTGTTAATGGGCCCATTTATCAGCGTATCGTCCAGGGTAAAGACATAATTGCTGATGTCCTGCCGCCTCCAGAATATATCATCGAATCCTATCTGGTTGCACTGCAATTAACACAGACCAACGATTCCGCTGAAATCAGTACGCTACTATCGCGTTTTCAAGTGTTAAAAACGGAATATGAGTCCCGCCATCAATATTGGACAGAGCAACCTTTGGAACAAGAGCTTCAGAATTCTTTACTTGAACGCTCTTACCGTCCGGCCCAAACCTTTTACAATGAAGCCAGTCAACGGTTTCTGCCAAGTATTCAGTCTGGTAATCACGATGGTTCACAGGCAAGTCTCTTGGCAATGCGCCATGCCTATGAAGAGCATCGTGCTGTTATAGATGATGTCGTGAAATTTACAACTGCTCACAACCAGGAAGTTGAGACGCAAACCCACATTACTATATATTGGTACAAAGTCATCTTGGCTTGTATCTTTTTCTTTAGTGTTGCACTTGCCGTCATATTAACCATAGTGATCAGTCGTGGTATTTTACGTTCACTGAAAACTATCCAGCAGGTTGCAGGAGACATTGCAGAGGGCAATCTGAACTCCAGAATTGACATTGATCAAGGAGATGAAATTGGTGATCTTTTACGTTCAATGAAAACCATGCAGGACGTTATTAACGGTTTTGTCTCTGGCCTGGAAATTATGTCGAAAAAGCACGCTGAAGGTTGGGTTAAAGAGCAGTTGGATGTTTCAAAATACGCCGGTATCTTTGGCACTATAGCTCATGATGTTAATGAATTGATTCAATCTCGAATCACTATAAATAGAAGATTAATTTCTATCATTACTGAATATGCTAAAGGTGACTTTTCTGTTGACATGGATGTTCTGCCAGGTGAAACCATTGTTATTACAGAAGCTATGAGCAGTGTTAAAAAGTCTTTTCTTGATGTTAACAATGAAATAAAAATGCTCGCAGAAGCGGGCGCTAAAGGTGATTTTTCAAAGCGTAGTGATATAGATAGATTTGAGTTCATGTTCAAGGAAATTCTATCTAATTTCAATAACTTGATGGAAACTTGCGATATTAGCTTTCACGATGTATTACGTGTTGCTAACGCTATGGCTCAAGGCGATCTGACCCAAACCATCACTAAAGACTATCTCGGTTTGTTTGGTCGAACCAAGGATGGTATCAATGGTACCGTTGAAAACCTCAAAGTTCTGGTTGGTGAAATTAAGGAAGCAACTGATACCATTAGTACTGCTGCAAAGGAAATTGCTGCTGGCAACAATGATTTATCTCATCGTACTGAAGAGCAAGCGGCCAGTTTGGAAGAAACTGCGGCGAGCATGGAAGAGCTAACCTCTACTGTGCAGCACAATGCCGCAAACGCCAAACAAGCAAACCAACTTGCGGTAGATGCCTCCGAAATAGCCAGCAAAGGTGTTGACGTGGTCGGGCAAGTGGTGCTGACCATGAATGATATTAACGATTCTTCGCGCCGGATCGGTGACATTATTTCGGTGATTGACGATATCGCGTTTCAAACCAATATTCTTGCCCTTAATGCCGCAGTTGAAGCAGCCCGTGCTGGCGAACAAGGCCGAGGTTTTGCTGTGGTGGCTGTAGAAGTTCGCAACCTTGCACAGCGAGCCGCTATGGCAGCTGGAGAAATTAAACATTTGATTGATGACTCAGTTACAAAAGTTTCAGAGGGTAGTAAATTGGTAGCAAAAGCAGGTCAAACCATGGAAGAGATAGTTAATTCCATTCATGGAGTTACTGTAATGATGAATGAAATCAGTGATGCTTCAGCAGAACAAACAGCTGGTATCCAACAAGTCAATCAAGCTATAGGTCAGATGGATGATGTGACTCAGCAAAATGCCGCACTAGTTGAGCAAGCCGCTGCCGCAGCAGAATCACTGGAAGACCAAGCCCAGAAACTATCTGGGACAATGTCGCAATTTAAAGTAGTTGGTCACTCTAATAATGCGCCTAGTGATCTATTTGAAAGTAAGTCTGTCGATGCTTTTTATTCAGGTTCACCACAAAAAAAGTCAGTAGTTATGCCTGAATTTATTGAACAATCCTCCAGTGACGAATGGGAAGAGTTCTAACAAGGTCAACTGTGCAAAGAACACAAATTCTATTTTTACTTCAAACACATGTGTCCCGCAGGATAGTTGGGGTGCTATTTTGCGTTGTGTAAGCTTAGATTGTATTAGTAATATGTTTTATGAAGGGCATGCTGGGTCATTCGGAATTAGCAAATCATCTAACATTCACTGCTATTAATTTGCCAGTCGAGTTCTGCCTCTTGATGTAGCATCCCGTTATTAAGAATTGCAGGTGTAATTCAGCTTATATCGATATAAACTGCTCTCATGTAAAAAATCTATGGAGTTTAAAAATGAAAACGTCAAAGTTAATCCTAATCGTTACAATGCTGATGTCAATTTCAGCTAACGCTGGTCTCAATGCTTTTATAAATGGCCAGAAACTTCATGACAAGTCAGCCGCCTATAAAAGCGGTGATATAGATAATGCGGAGCTCTATGATGCCGGAGCTTATCTTTATTATGTTATGGGGGTTGTGGACGCAACTATGGGAGCTGGCATATTTTGTCCACTAAATATCACTTCAGATCAAGTTGCAAATGTTGTTTCTAAATACTTAAATGAACATCAAGAATTATGGAGTAAAAGTGCCGAGTCACTTGTTAAGGCTGCACTCATGAACGAATGGCCTTGCCCGAAGTAATATAAAAAACAAGTTTGGTTTGGGCACCAATTAAAACGCTTAATATTTAATTCTACTTTGTCTGATTATATAAATCCTTGAAACAGGAAATTGGATTGGCCATTGCCAAACCAATACTTGTGGTCAAGATGGCTTGCGTGTGATCTGGGAAATAGCGGCTGCGAAGGGCAAAAAAAAGCTAAAGCCTTGCGTATTTTTTTTAAAAGTTAAGCGGCAGGTAAGCGCAGAGTTTTCTTATAACTTGTGTAGATGTCTATGCGCATACGTAATGCTTCAATAAGGCTAATTGCTTATTTTATTTCAAAGGTCGTCAAGGATTCTTCGTGTTCCAGTTCGGTGATTTCAACCTTATCGACTCGAGCGGTGATCGGGCCTCTGTTACACCATTTGATGAATTTTTCAATAGCCAGATTTTCGGCTTCGGCAATAATTTCAACACGACCATCAGACAAGTTTCTGACGCTCCCTTTGATAGCAAAATGTTTGGCTTTATTCTGGGTAAAAAGTCGAAAATAAACACCTTGTACTCGACCTGAAACCAGAATTTTAACTTTACGAATCACTCTTTAATTCTCCAGCAGTAATGAATTTTTGGATTGCGGGCAAAATCTTCCGGGATCGTTGCCGCGCTGATGTCTTCTACAATGTAATCGGACAAAGCCGTCTTGTCTATTTTAAAGCGCCTGAAATTCGTAGAAAAGTATAGAACACCACCCGGCGATAACAAAGAAACTGCATTATTAATCAGTTGCACATGGTCAATTTGTATATCGAAGACACCTTCCATTCGTTTTGAATTGGAAAATGTCGGTGGATCAAGAAAAATCAAATCGTATTGTCTGTTAGCTTGTTCCGCTTCAGTGCTTAACCATTCGAGACAATCTGCTTGAATAAACTCATGTTCGCCTTTGTTTTCATTCAGCGCCATGTTCTTTTTGGCCCAGTTGAGATAGGTGTTGGACATGTCAACTGTCGTGGTTGATCTGGCGCCACCCATCGCAGCATGAACTGTTGCGCTGCCGGTATAGGCAAACAGGTTTAAAAAGCTTTTACCTTGGGCTTGTTTTTGAATCATCAGCCGAATCGGACGGTGATCCAGGAATAGGCCGGTATCCAGATAATCCTCAAAATTGACCAGCAATTTACAACCGCCTTCTTGAACGATTTGAAAACGGCCCTGATCATCATGTTTTTCGTATTGATCTGTGCTTTTTTGTTTACGGCGTATTTTTAGCAACACTTGTTCGCGGTTGACGCCCAGCACCCGGGGAATTTCAACCAATAGCGCGGCCAGTCTTTGGTCAGCTTTATGTTGATCGATGGTTTTAGGCGGTTCGTATTCCTGGACATTAACCCAGGTTTGTTCGCCCTGATAAATATCGACAGCGACCGCATATTCCGGCAAGTCGGCATCATAAACACGGTAGCAAGTAATCTGGTTTTGTTTGACCCAGGCCGACAGCTTTTTTAAATTCTTTTTTAATCTGTTAGCAAACATCTCTGCATTTAGAGAGGGGCTATCGGCTAGAGCTATGGTTTGGGAATGATCTGGAGTTACGCTATCATGAAAATTCTCAACCAAAGGCAAAACGGGGGTAGTCAGTGCGATCTTAGCCTTTTCCAGAGGACTATTTGTTTGGATGTCATTAGCAATACGTTGTTCCTGCGCTTTACTGATCTCAGTCACTTGCGCAATACGCTCGTCCTGTGTTCTGGCTTTGGGAATAAAAAAATTGCTTTCTTTAATATCAAACCGCAACAGCTTACATTCCAGTGCTCCGTTAAACAGGGTAATCGGTTTTTGTGATCTTAGTCCCAGGCGAAAACCCAATTCAGGATTACTGATAATCATGGCGGATTTCCAACCAACAAAATGATTTTTGAGCGTGGCGCCAAATTTTTTATACAACTCGGCAGTTTCCTGCTCATCGCCCAAGCGTTCGCCATAAGGAGGATTACAAATCACAAGACCGGGATTCCAGCTTTCGGCGGGTTCGGCATCTTCAATGTCGCGGCGTTCTATATGAATTTTATTTTGCAGGCCGGCATTGGCGACATGCGCCAAGGCAGTATGAACCGTGTTGCGATTTTGATCGAAACCCACGATAACCGGCAGATTTTTCAAACCGATTTGTTTGCGTTGTTCGGCTTCGGCTTTTAATTTTTTCCAGCATTGTGCGTCGTGCTTTTTCCAGCCGATAAAGCCGAAATATTCGCGTAATAAACCGGGCGCATAATCAGCTGCAATCATCGCAGCTTCCAGTAACAGTGTTCCGGAACCGCACATCGGATCGATTAATGCGCCCTGTCGTTTTGCGATGTCAGGCCAACCGCTACGCAGTAACATGGCGGCGGCAAGGTTCTCTTTCATCGGCGCTTGAATACTGACATCACGATAACCCCGTCGATGCAGGCTTTCACCGGAAAGATCGAGGCTCAGTTGTGCGGATTCGCCATTTAAATAAACATTAATGCGAATATTGGGTTGTTCGGTATTGATGCTGGGTCTTGTTTTGAATTTGTCGCGCATCTGATCGACGATGGCATCCTTAACTTTTAAGGCGCCAAAGTGGGTATTGTTAATAGCCTCAGAGTTTTTTGCACTGAAGGAGACGGCAAAACTGTCTTCAGGATTGATATGATCAAACCAGTCAATTTTTTGAACACCGTTATAAAGGTCTTCCTGACTTTTTACCTCGAAAGAACTTAGAACCAGTAAAATCCGATTGGCGGTTCTAGACCATAAACAGGCCCGGTAGGCGGTTTCCAGATCGCCTTGAAAGGCTACTCCGGCGAGGGTGGCTTTGATGTTTTTGATGCCGAGCGCGTGGAGTTCATCGGTCAGGATGGTTTCCATCGCTTTGGGGGTGGTAGCAAAGAGTTGGTAAGTCAAGGTATGAAGAATAAAGTGGAAAGATGAAAGGGCCAAGATGAAAGGCGAAGGGTGATAGCATGTTTTGCCTTTCACCTTTCACCTTTCAGCTGCTTTTTTACTGGATTTTGATTAATTCAACATCAAAAATCAAAGCGGCATTCGGACCAATGTCACGGCCAGCACCTTGTTCGCCATAAGCTAATTCTGACGGAATGTAAAAGCGATATTTTGCGCCTTCTTTCATTAATTGTACGCCTTCAGTCCAACCGGCTATAACACGGTTTAAAGGGAAAGTGGCGGGCTCGCCCCGGCTGTAAGAACTGTCAAACTCTTTGCCATCAAGCGTAGTCCCTTTGTAATGAACCGTAACATTACTGGTTGCTGTTGGATTAGTTGTACCTGTACCCGGGGTTAATACTTCATATTGCAAACCGCTAGCCGTAGTTACGATATTGGCTTTTTTTGCATTAGTTGCAAGAAAGGCAGTGCCTGCGGCTTTATTTTCTGCAGGGGTAGTGGCATTGGCCATTGAAAACATATTAAATCCTATAAGTAAAACTGAGACGATTAAAAGAGCTTGAGTAATTAGTTTTCTCACAAATGATCCTCTGTTATTAGATTGGAGTGATATATTCTATCAAAAAAACCAGCCTTTGTTTTCTAAATCATGTCGGCATTCACCCAATTGACTTTCGAATAGCTTTGCCCGTCTGGCAACTTTATCGGCAATCTGAACCAAACCGGGTTTTTGTAAGTAACTTTTCCTCTGAAAACCACCATGTCCTTCATGGTAGGCCAGGTATAGATTTTTGGTGTCCAGTTTTGAGATGCCCAGGCGATTGTAGCTAATATTGCAATACCAGCCGATAAAATCAGTAGCATCCGAAAACTTATCACGATCCGCGCCCCAGCAGCCTGCTTTATCCTTATAATTATCCCAGGTCTCATCTTTAGCCTGGGCATATCCATAGGCGCTGCTCTCTCTCGGCAGTGGAATAAAGCCTAGCAGCCAGGGGCGTGGCGGTTGTGCATCAGCGACAAAATGGGATTCTTGATGCATGATGGCCATTTGTACCGGAATAGGCACACCCCATTTTTGAAATGAATTTTTAACGTCGTCATACCAACCACCTTTTTCCCTGAAAGTAGAACAAATATTGTCACTATTTTTAGGGGGAAGTGTGGTACAGGCGGACTGAACAAGTAATAAAAGCAAGAGTAGTGATTTGTTCATTGCTGCTTAAGAAGTAGGCTTTGGATTATCTAAAGTATAAAAAAAATTGCTTTTGAAAAGAAAAAATATAACACTCACACTATAATGGCTGTTGGTAGCCTTGTATAGTTCTTGAATGGCAAGATAAACGGATAATTAGAGAGACAATAAATGAATTCAAATATAGACAGGTCTTATCGAAAAAACTTGACCACACATGGCCTGATTTATATTGGTGGCGAAGAGCTGGCAATTACGGTTAAAGACTTATCTTTAACCGGTGTCTTTGCCCATTTGGAATGTGGCAGTAACATAAGAGATGCCAAAGACATTTTTAACATGTTGTCTGGGTCCGCCATTATAGATTTCTTTCTTCCGGAAATGAATCTGGCGGGAGAAGCTGAAGTAGTCAGAGTTGATATTGCTAATGAAAATATTATGCTGGCCTTTGAGTTTAAAAATATCTCTTATGATATCGATAATCAGCTTTATAAAAGAAAAGTCTATAGAAAAAATCTGACTGCTCCCGGTAAAATTCTTCTTGATGGCGAATATCGGGAATTCATTACCCTAAATGTTTCAGTAGACGGGCTGATGATAAATGTACCTGACTCTGTATCCGTTAAAGCGGGCGATATAACCATCTTCGAGTTTGAATTGCTGGAGCTGGAAGGGGAAATAAAGGTCGTATGGGTTGAACATAAAGCAGAAGCAGGAACAGTGCTTGGCTTGCATTATTTACATATGGAAAAAATGGCTGTCAAAGGAATACCCCGATTTGGTTTATAAGTGTTGAGTGGACTTCTTTAAGTAATACTTGGAAGATCCACCATTGACTTACAAGCCCCATAAAGACAAAGTTGTTTTGACACTCTAACTCATAGAGTGTATGGATTTAACAGTTACGCTTTATTCAGAGTCGGCTTTGACTTGATCTTTAGGTCAACAGTCGGCTAAATTATTTTATTAAATAATAACAATGGTTAGTATGAACAACTTTTTGTCTTTTCAAATCCATGGTGGCGCAGACCACGGTGGCGGTATTTTAGAAGCGCTTACCGGTCTTTTGTCATTATTTGAAGGGCTTTCTACAATGAGTTCCGGTGATCTATTTTCAACACTATTACCGGGCATCGCAGGACTAAATAACATACATCCCTTGCTGGTGCATTTTCCAATAGCTTTTTTCACGGCTTTTTTCTTATTGGATTTACTGGGTACGCTAGCAAAAAAACCACAGTGGCGTAATGCTGCCAGTTATTTTCTTTACCTTGGAACTGTAGGTGCCGCCTTTACTGTAGCAGCTGGTTTTATTGCCGCCGATTCGGTAGCGCATGGTGAAGAAGTCCACGATTTTATGGAAAACCATGAACATTTTGGTGTCGCCGTGCTTGCGTTGTCAGGCTTGTTATCCTTATGGCGGATGAAAAGTGGTTACTTACTTCGGGGGGGAAGTAATATTTTGTTTTTACTTTTGGCCGGGGTACTTTGCGTATTACTGACACTGGGTGCCGATTTAGGTGGTCTGATGGTTTATCATTATGGGGTTTCTGTTAATGCGGCGGCAGCTCCGGAAGATGGCTATATGCACCATCATTCAGGTTCGGATTAACAATTTTGATTTTGTTAATCAATCGAATTATTGAGCGTAAAGTATAAATTTCGATTAATAGGTTAATAATTGATTTATACATTCAGTTCAAATGCTTGATTCTAACCGATTGAATTACATATAAAAATATTAGTTAAGGCCTGTTAAATTCCTCTCGATTTATCAAATTAACCATAACAAATGAAGTCAATATAGTAGGCAGTGTAAGTATTTTCTTACTCAATGCTTTTGACAATATTTAGTTATGTGATGATATAAGTTTAGTGCTGTTGATTTGTGATCAATCTGCTAATATTGGGTATGAAAAAATTTATAGAGATGCTAAATGAATATAAAGTTGATGCGGTTTTTTAATAAGTTGGTATTTACAGTATTGGCTATGACTTTGATATTCAAAGTTTGTGTTGTTAATGCTCAGTCACCTATAGCTATGGATGGGTCTACCGGTACCGGTAGTGGGACAAATCAAAACTTTAATGTTCCCGGCGCTCATCAAGTCATTACTATTAATGGCGACGGGCCAAATGCCAATGGCACGCAAGTAGGATCCAATCTGTTTTTTAGTTTCAGCCAGTTTGGTATAGCGGCTGGTGATACTGCGCTGTTTCAATGTCCCGGCGGGTGTGCGGGGGTTACTAATGTGATCAGTGGTGTTACGGGTGGAACTGGCTCTGTGCTTGATGGATCTCTAGTGTCTATAATTGGCAATGCAAATTTCTGGTTTTTCAATCCCGCTGGTGTCACTGTTAATGGGGCAATTAATATTCCGTTGGGGGCAACTTATCATATCAGTAATGCTTTTGGTGTTGTTGATTCAAATGGGTTAAGTATTTTAAGTAACTCTTCAACCCAAGGATCAACGTTAACGGCTACCCCAGTTGGATTTAGTTTTTTTAGTGATACATTAAATCCTATTACCATTACTGGCACCAACATAAACCCCGAAAACACCATCAGCAACGTCGCAATAAAAACCGTTACAGAATCCGTCAAACCGGTTATTGATATTGCCCAGATGAATAGTAGCTCTTTGCTACCCTTACCAAAAAGTCCTTGCGATAATCGCAGTCAAAGCTCCCTGATTTCCAAAGGCGTTGCCAATTATATCCCCGACTTAAGTTCCCAGGTGGCTACTTCAGTTTTGACGGCTAGAAGTTCCGGCGCTTCATCGTCGGTAGAGCAAGCACAGTCATTGAAGTTGGCTGAAGAGGAAGGTTGTCAATGAGCATTACAAACATGAAATTATCATTTAAAAGTTATTCCCCTCAGCACTTTACTCCAGTTTATAAACGCCGACTAAGCGCGGCTTTACTTGGTTGCAGTCTTTCAGCACTGGCTTTTGGCGCACCGGTTACGTCTTTTGATACCAATAATATATCCAATGCAACCGGCGTTACTCCTAATCAAAAGCCTTTGCAATTACCTGAATTTCGGAAGCAGGATGATAAAGAGACTTTTGTTTTGCCTCCGGCTCCCAAATCATCGCCTTTGGCAGAACAGGAAAAAGTGCAGGTAAAACAGATAACGTTCACCGGCAATACCGTGATTAATAATGACGAGTTGCAGAAAATTGCTTTGTCTTTTTTAAATCGCCCTTTATCGGTTCGTGATCTTGAAGAGTTGCGCAGTAGGGTTACAGCAATCTATGTTGATGCCGGTTATATTAATTCTGGAGCAATGATCCCTCCACAATCCGTTGCCAATGGCGTTTTACAGATCAAGATTATCGAAGGCCAGTTAACTGACGTTAAATTGGAAGGAATGGGTCGACTTAGAGAAGCTTATGTGCGTGATCGTTTAATCATCGGAGCCGGTTCGCCGCTTAATTTTAAAAATTTGCAGGACAGATATCAGGTTATGCTGGCTGATCCTTTAATTGATCGTTTAAACGGAAGTTTGCAGCCGGGAACACATCCGGGAGATGGCGTTTTGTCGGTAAAAGTCACCCGGGCGCGGCCTTATCAGCTTTATGCGGGGGCAGATGACTACACCACGCCGATAGTCGGCGGCTACACCGGGCGCCTTGGTGGTTGGGTAGATAATCTATCCGGTTTTGGTGAACGTATCGATGCCAATTTTATGGCGACAGGTGGTTCGCTAGGTGTTAATACCGGTATAGAAATTCCGCTGAACGCCTACGACACCCATGCTACTTTTCGTTACAGCAACAGCAGTTCTTCGCTGGTAGAAAAACCGATTAATCAGTTGGATATAAGAACTAACGTCATCGGTTATGAAGGCGGTTTAAGCCAACCTCTGTATCGGACGCCTGACTTGACTTTAAAAGCGGGTATTAATTTGTCCGTACGCGAAAGTCATTCCACTCTGCTCGGACAACCCTTTTCTTTTACCGAAGGTTTGCCCAGTAATCACGGAACAACGCAAGTCACCGTACTTCGTCTCTGGCAGCAATTTGTAAAACAGGGTGCTCGAGATGCTTTTGTCGCAAGGTCGACTTTTAATACTGGCATGAATTCGCTGGGTTCTACCATTCAAAACGATAGTTTATTGCCTAGCGGCGATTTTTTTAGTTGGCTAGGACAATCGCAGTACAGTCATCGCGTTATGGATAACGGTGCGCAAATCGTTTGGAAAGGTGTTTTACAGCAGTCCGCTGATCCCTTGTTGCCTTTGGAGCGTTTTGCCCTGGGTGGTGTTTATAGCGTGCGGGGTTATCGTGAAAATTATTATGTCAGGGACAATGGTTTTAGTACCGGTCTGGAATTTCGTTATCCGATGTTTGGCGGTGAACCGGCGGCTAAACACAGTCTGTTTTTTATCCCGTTCATGGATTATGGCGGTGCCTGGAATAACTCGACACATGCCGATTTAAATCCTAAAAAAGATTATCTGCATTCAATAGGTATCGGCTTTGACTGGCACTACAAACAGATGAATACCGAGTTTTACTGGGCGCATAGCATTACCAATGTCAAGGCGATTTCTGGTGAACGAAATATTCAAGACGACGGCATACATTTTAAAGTTGGCTTCGTTGCATTTTAATTTAGGAGTCACACGCATGGAAAAATTATTGCCTGTAGTCACGCTGGTTTTTTTAACGCTAAATACATCGTTAGCGTTAGCTTTACCTTCTGAGAGCACACCTCTTCTTGAATCCCAAGTAGCTACCGACCTGAATGCCAAACTGGCTTTAGGCGAAAATTATCGTAATAAAGGTAATTATGCCCTGGCCGCAACCGAGTTTCAGACAGTTCTGGGACTAGCCGAAAAGTCGGGTGATCAGCAAACCCAAGCAATGGCTTTGGCCGCTTTAGGTTATAACCATTATTTGGCCAGAGATAATACCAAGTCACAAGCATTGTTGGAGCGGGCCAGTGTGCTGGCTAAAGCACTTAAGTCTCCGGCACTCGAAGCACTTGTTGATGATTATTCAGGTTTGTTATATCGCAGTTTACAACATCCCGATAAAGCCGCAGCAAGTTTTGCATCAGCCTTAAAGAATGCCCAGTTAACTGCCAATAAATCCTTAATAATCGGTATTAAGCTTAATCAGGCCAGTTTGGAGACGATTGCAAGCGGCCATTTAGGTTTAGTCGAAAAGATAACGACTGAGGTATTAGCGCTTCCTGATGATGCTAACAAAATAAAGCATTTGCTGACTATCGGTGAACAACTGTTGGCAAATTCCACAACTGATCTCAAAGCTGAGCAACAACGTCAGTTAAAAGTAACTTATCAAGTGCTTAATAGCGCCTATCAATTGGCAGATAGCCAAAATAAAGTTCGCTTGCGGTCACAGGCAGAAGGTTATTTGGGACGTTTGTATGCTGCACAAAAACGTAATCAGGACGCTTTATTATGGCTGGATAAGGCGATATTTGATGCCCAGCAAGTGAATGCCAGCGATTTATTATTGCAATGGGAATTGCAAAGCGGGCAGTTGTTTCATGCTAATGGTAGCAACAATGCCGCATTGGAAGCCTATCAACATGCCGCCAAACATCTGACTGACATTCGTTATGGAATGCCTGTTACTTTACATAATGGTCAATCATCTATCAAACAGGTTATTGATCCAGTTTATCGTGGCCTGGCGGATATGTTGTTATTACAGGCTAGCCAGACTTCATCTAACGAAACAAAACAAAACTTGATAAAACAAGCCATTGACGCAATGGAAATCATTAAAAAAACTGAACTTGAAGATTTTTTTAATGATCGTTGTTTAGTTAACGATGATTCGACGATTAATTTAAGAGTTGCGCAACTGCCGGGAACCGGTGTTCTTTATCCGGTCATCTTACCTGATCGTGTAGAGTTGTTATTTCGAGCGGGAGATAGTATGCAATTTGAGCAACAATCAGTGCCTGTTCCATCGGCTGAGGTTGTGGAAACTGCCCTGCAAATGACGCAATATTTACGCGAGGGTGAGGGCAATTACCGCCCTGCGTCGCGTAAACTTTATGGCTGGTTGCTTAAAGCTTACGACGACAAGTTAAAAAGCAAAGGCTTGACTACCGTTCTTTATGTGCCCGATGGCCCGTTGCGTCAGGTGCCTTTTTCGGCGTTGCTTAATGGCAAAAAATTTGCCGTTGAAGATTATACCGTTGTAACCCTGCCAGGCTTGATTCTGAAGAAAAAGGGACAAGAGAACATTAAAAATTCTCGTGTATTAATCGCCGCATTGAGCAAACCTGATGGCGCTTCAATTGATGAGTTAATGCAAAGTCCCGTCGAAGGCGTATTGGGAGAGCGCGGTATCGTTGAGATGCCCGAGACGACTGTAGCTGAGAGCCAACCCCCCAAATTGACACGCGCTCTTTTGGTTGAAAGACTGAGTCTCCCAAGTATTAATGAAGAAGTATCGCAGTTACAGAGCAATCGCCTTAATACGACTTTGCTTAATCAGGCATTTACATACGATGGCATTAAACAATCCTTTGGTTCAGGCGATTATTCAATTGTTCATATCGCGTCCCATGGCTATTTTGGCAAGAATGCCGCAGACAGTTTTGTGATGACTTATGATCGTAATCTCAAGCTGGGGGATTTCCAGTCAATGCTGAGTAATGACAAGATTAAAAAATCGCCCATTGATTTATTAACATTAAGTGCCTGTCAAACGGCTGCCGGAGATGATCGTGCCCTGTTGGGTTTCAGTGGTATGGCTATTAAAACCAACGCGCTTAGCGCCATTGGTTCTTTGTGGTCAGTGAATGATGAGGCTACCGCCAGCTTGATGAAAGCCTTTTATGCCGATTTATCGACGCATCCCAAAGCACAGGCTTTACGACAGGCACAATTGACTTTATTGGCCGATAAAGAATTAAAACATCCCCATTATTGGTCGCCGTTTATTTTGGTGGGTCAATGGTAACCCGTTATTTTCTATACGCAGTGTAATCGATTATGAGTGTAACCTTAAGTGTATTATCATTTAAAAATCAGCCTATTACTGAAATAAATTCAGTTTCCATTGGTATTAATGGTGGCGGCATTGGTCGCTCTGATGATAATGCACTGGTACTTCCCGATACTGAAAAATTTGTCTCAAGACATCATGCTTCCATCAGCTATGAAAATGGCGCTTATTTTTTGTCGGATTCCAGTTTGGGAGGCGTATTCATTAATAATCGGGAATCTCCGTTACATAATGCGACAGAACGTCTTGCAAACGGAATGACTATAAAGGTTGGTGAATACGAAATTGCCGTCTCTGTGGTTGAAGAGCAGGTCACCGACGACTTTCTGTTTGTACCTGAACCTGAAATCAACTCTTTTCTTCAGGTTGATGAGCCTTGGATAGTGGCGGAAGATGTCAGTTTAAACAGTTTGATGAACGACAACTTTCCCAGTCATGATGAACTGGTTCAAAGCAGATCAGACGCAAGTCCCACTGGATTTGAAAGTGCTTTACCAGTCAATCAGTCACCACTTTTTGATAGCTATATTGCTCCAAATATTACTACATCATCTTCATCAGCCCATGAAGAAATCCCGGATAACTTTAGTTTTGATGATTTTTTTTCAGACAGTATTTCAGGTATTTCAGAGACACAATCTACCTCAGTCGTGCTGACGAAAGCCACTGTAGATAACGAGTTTGAAGATTTCTTTGGTGCTGCTCTCGGCGATATGGCTGGTGAACTTGAGCAACCTTCACTATCTTTAAGTGAAGAGTTTCCGGTAGTTCTTATCCCTGAACTGGAAAACGCTAAAGAAGAGAAGTTAACTGTCGAGCCCTTTGGTGACTTGACAGGTAAGGAACAGATTAATGAAAATTCCGAGATTTTTTCTTTCGATGATGAACTAAACCAACATGAATCTGACTCGGAATCAGTCAATTCATTATTTGAAAGTGAGCCCTCTTTATTTTCAAGTGTGGAGCAACCTGCTAGTTCAATCCCGGAAACAGAAACAAATATGAGTTCTGTTGTAAATGACTCAGTAGTTAGCTCCCCAGATACGAACCAAGACTTTGAGATTTTAGTTCCTGACAGACAATTTCCACATACGCCTTTTCACAGTGAAGAAATAGCCACAAAGAAACCCATTGAGACCATTAATACCAAGCAGGCTGTCATTGCTGATACCAGATTATTTAATGCTTTTTTGCAAGGTGCTGCGGTAGAATGCAACGAAATTGGTCCCGAGCAACAAACAGAAACCCTGCATAGAATTGGGCTGATGTTTAGAAAACTGATTGACGGTACGGTTGCTGTCTTAAGGAGTCGGGCAGAATTTAAAAGTTTATGTCGCGTCAATATGACAGTTATCAGATCAGCCAACAATAATCCTCTTAAATTTACCGTATCGACGGATGATGTATTAAGGCAGTTAATCGAAAATAAAACCGATGGTTTTTTGGCTTCGACGACTGCTATTGAAGAGTCTTTTAACGATATTATGAATCACCAATTAGCCATGCAAGCTGGTATTCAGGCTTCTTTAACCGATTTATTAAAGACTTTCGATCCCAAAATTATTGAAAAGCAGTTTGAACAGGGACTTGTCCTGCAAAAAAAATCTAAATGTTGGGATAAGTACGAAGAAACCTATCGAAATACGGTTGATGAGGCCGTTGAAAATTTCTTCGGTGAAGAGTTCGTCAAAGCTTATGAAAAACAAATGAGTCAGCTTACGAATGCACGGCGAAACTAACTAACATTAACTCAACAGACCAGAGTGCAATCATAAAAAATGTCAGAAAATAATAAGACAGTATGGTCGGAAGGCATGTTTCTCAGGCCGCAACACTTTCAGCAACATGATCGTTACATAGAAAATTTATTGCGCGAACGTTGTGGCGGGTTGCAACCTTACGATTGGGGGATTAAAACGCTCAAAATTGATGTCAAACATTTAACAATGGGCAAGTTTTCATTGGCAGAATGCAGTGGCATCTTTCCTGACGGCACACCTTTTAATCTGCCTGTAGATGATGCTTTGCCGCTGCCTATCGATATTCCAATCGATGTGCAAAACAACATTATCTATCTATCTCTACCTTTGCAACAACCCGGTGGCGTTGAAGTTGATACCGATGAAAACCCTAATAATCTGGCTAGATACCATGCTGCAGAACTTGAAGTCAGGGATGCGAACGTAGCAACCAATGCCACGTCTCCGGTCATGATTGCCAGGCTGCACACCACTTTAATGCTGGAAAGACAGGAGCGGGCAGGGCATGTGTGTATTGGAATCGCACGGGTGATTGAATCGCGTATTGATAAAAATATTATTCTCGATGAGTACTATATTCCGCCGAATTTGGATTGTAATGCAATATCCCATACCAGAGGTTATATCAAAGAGTTGTATGGCTTGTTGCATACAAGGGGTGTAGCCTTAGGCGGACGTGCTTCTGAAGCGGGGAGAGGCGGCGTTGCAGAAATATCCGATTATCTGTTATTGCAATTGGTTAATCGTGTAGAACCCTTATTTGAACATCTACAAAATATACCTGCATTACATCCTGAAAGCTTTTATCGAACTGCAATTCAACTTGCCGGTGAGTTATCAACTTTTTGCAAAGCCAATAAAAGACCCATCAGTTTTTTGCCCTATGTTCATGATGATTTGCAAAAAACCTTTAAGCAGGTTATGGACGAACTGCGAGATTTGCTCAGTTCGGTTCTGGAACAAAACGCTATATTCATTCCCCTGACCGCTGCAAAATTTGGCATTCGCGGTGCCAAAGTGCCTGATCCCAATCTGCTAAAAGATGCTGTATTTGTCTTGGCGGTCAGCGCGCAAGTCTCGATTGAGCAATTGCGTAGCGGTTTTCCTACCCAGGTTAAAATCGGGCCTGTTGAACAAATAAATCTTTTAATTCGCAACGCTTTGCCGGGTATTACTATTCAAGCCTTACCCGTTGCGCCACGGCAAATTCCCTATCATGCGGGCTTTGCTTATTTTGAATTGAATAAACAAAGTGAGTTGTGGAAACAAATGCTGCAATCGGGTGGTTTTGCCATTCACATTGCCGGCGAGTTTCCGGGGCTTGAATTAGAATTCTGGGCAATCAAAAACGGATAACACCATGAGCAAAGACGATCCTTTTGGCAATAACTATATTGATGATGATAAAACCATTCTCAGACCAATGCCGGGAGGACGAAAGCCTCAAGCGCAAGTATCTACATCTCAAATACCGCCAAGTAGCAATCACGCGGACACCGTTGCGGGTATCTCAGAAAATCTGCGACTTGCATGCGCACAGGGTAAACGTAATCCTATAACGGGAGCTGCGATTTCTTTGTTGTCGATTGTTGCGCAATTACGTAATACCTCGTCACATCCTGATGTACCTGGCCTTAGAGTCAGTATTATTGAAGAAATAAAACAATTCGAACTTAAGATTAAAAATCAGGGTGTATCGGGTGAACAGGTGCAAGCGGCACGCTATGCTTTATGTACTTTGCTGGATGAAACAGTGCTTAACACGCCGTGGGGTTGCAATAGTATCTGGAGCACACAAAGTTTGCTCATCTTCTTTCATAAAGAAGCCTGGGGTGGCGAGAAGTTTTTTCTTATTTTAAAGAACTGCATGCAGCAACCGGGCACGCATCTGGATTTGCTGGAATTGCTGTATTTTTGTTTGTGTCTGGGCTTTGAAGGTAGATATCGCGTTGAAGACCATGGTTTAAGTAAACTTGAGGAAATCCGGGAAAACGCTTATCAAATTATTCAGAGACAGCATGGCGATGTTGAAAGAACTTTGTCGCTACATTGGCAGGGCATTAAAGACAAACGCAATGTGCTTGCCAAATTTGTTCCTTTATGGGTGATTGGTTCGGTTGCCGCTTTGCTGTTAATGTTCAGTTTTTTAGGCTTTTTGTATTTTATCAACTCTGCGTCCAATCCGCTTTTGTCCAGATTGTATGTACTGAAAGATAGTTTTGATGTGCAACCTGTCGTTGCCGCCGAAATTATTCCCTCAATCGAAACACCTCCTGTTGCTCCGACTCCTGCTCAACCTGCATTACTTGATGACTTAAACGCCTTTCTTGAACCTGAAGTTCGTAGTGGCGAAGTCATGCTGCTTAAAATAAATGGTAAAACAGTTATTCGTATTATGAGTAAAGGATTTTTTGCTTCGGGCAGCGATAAAATCATGACCCAATATTATCCCTTGCTCGATAAAATTGGCCAGGCTCTCGCAAAAGTTTCGGAACGAATCATGATTGTTGGACACACTGATAGTTCGCCGATTTTCTCGGCAAAATTTCCGTCCAATTGGGATTTGTCCAAAGCTCGCGCTTTATCAGTTGCCGAGCTGTTAACGGGCAACAAAAAAATCAGTGCCACAATTGTTTCTGAAGGTCGGGCCGATACGCAGCCGATGGTGGCTAACGATAGCCCGGAGCATAAAGCAATGAATCGCCGCGTAGAAATAATTATATAGCCGCAAAGGAATAGCCATGAACAGTGTGATCGAGTTTTTCAAAAAGAAATGGGTTATTCAGCTGCTGGGGATTATTGCCGTAAGTTTATTGATTTGGTTTTTCGGGCCGCTGATTGCTATTGCAGGACATGTGCCGCTGGAATCCGATATGGTCAGATTATTAGTGATCATGTTACTGGTGGTGTTATGGGGACTGAATAATCTTCGGATTCAACTCAGTGCAAATCGTGCGAACGCCCAAATGGCCAGTGATTTAGTTGCACCTGGAAGTGATGATAATTCTCAGCTTGCCCAACAAGCCGATGCTGAAATCGGAACTATCGCCAATAATTTTGATGAGGCACTGCAAACCCTTAAAAAAGGTGCAAAAAACGCCCAAGGCAAAAACTATCTTTACGATTTGCCCTGGTACATCATCATCGGTCCTCCAGGTTCGGGCAAAACCACCGCTTTGATTAATTCCGGTCTGGAATTTCCCTTGGCAGACAAGTTTGGGAAGGGTGCTGTGCGTGGCGTTGGCGGCACGCGTAATTGTGATTGGTGGTTTACTGATCAAGCGGTATTACTCGATACGGCAGGACGCTATGTTACGCAGGACAGTCATGAAGCCGTTGATAAAGCCGCCTGGCTGGGTTTTTTGGAGTTGCTTAAAAAACATCGACCAAGAAGGCCGGTTAATGGTGTGATTATCACCATGAGTTTGTCAGATCTACTTAAGCAAACAGAAGAAGAGCGAAGTTTGCATGCCCAATCAATTCGTCAGCGTATTGAAGAATTACACAGCCAGTTTGGGATTCGTTTTCCTATTTACATGTTGTTTACCAAAGCGGACTTAATTGCCGGTTTTAATGATTTCTTTGCTAATTTAAGCAAAGAAGAAAGAGCACAGGTTTGGGGGGTTACTTTCCCGGAAGAAGATTCTGAAAATCCTGTGGATGTAATAACCCGCGTTGGCAAAGATTTTGATGATTTATTGACGCGGTTAAATGAGCATCTGCCAAGACGTCTGCAAGAAGAACGGGATTTGCAACGCCGCAATCTGATTTTTGGTTTTCCACAACGTATGGCGTTGCTTAGAGAAGGTTTGCTGGGTTTTTTACAGGAATGTTACGGGACCAATCGTTTTCAAAAAGCACCCTGTTTGCGTGGTGTCTATTTGACCAGCGGAACGCAGGAAGGCACGCCTATTGACCGTTTAATGGGTATGCTCGCCAATACTTTTAAACTGGATAGGGTTTCCGCACCGTTATTTAGCGGCAAAGGCAAAAGCTTTTTTTTAACGCGTCTGTTGAAGGAAGTGATTTTTGAAGAAGCGTTGATCGTCGGGGTTAATCCGCGTCTTGAACGAGTCCAGACTTTATTGCGCAACGGTGTTTATGCGGGCGCAGTTGCCATCCTTGTGTTACTGTCGGTGTTATGGTTGACCAGTTATAATAAAAATCAAACAGCGATTGCTGAAACTTTGAGCAAAATTGAACAATACGACAAAGTAGTTGCAGCAACACCTACTTGGCAAAATGATTTTGCGGCTTTGTTAAAGCGTATGAATGCCATGCAGGCCATTACCCAAGTTTATGTTGAAGACGTGCCAAGCTTAATGACTTTTGGGCTTTATCAAGGCGATAAACTACAACCTGTTATCAAAGAAACTTATAACGAACTTTTACAAAAACAATTCTTGCCGTTGATCAAAACACGTTTGGAACAACGTATTAAAGACAAGACCGATAATCCGGATATTTTATATTCCTTGCTGGAAGTCTATTTGATGTTGGGCGACAGCAAGCGATTCAATCCGGAATTGTTGAAACCCTGGATTGCCGTTGACTGGGAAAATACCTATTCGACTGATACCGAAACCCAGGCGCAATTACTTGCACATTTAGATAATCTACTTAAACTGCCGCCAGAAATACAAACGCTTAATCAACGATTAATATCTGCCGCACGGCAAATCCTTAATCGTATTCCTGTGGCGCAACAAATTTATATGCGCATTAAGAATGATTCTTTGCAAAGCAAAACGCAAGATTTCAAATTACTCGATGCGCTGGGTATTAATGCTGAGCGGGTTTTTGCGACTAAAAGCGGTACTCTAGCGCAACAAAGCATTCCTTATCTTTATACCTATGATGGATTTTATTCAGTATTTTTAAAGCAAAGCAACGAACAGGTAGCCGAGTCGGTAACTGGAAGTTGGGTGCTTGGTGATGCCGCCAAGACTGAGACGGTTGATAGCGATAAACTGGAAGAGGCAATTCGGAACTACTACTATCAGGATTACATAAAATACTGGGATGCCCTGCTAGATAACGTAAAAATCAAAGCAACTGGTAATGCCGCCCAGGCCACTGAAGTCCTTGAGTTTGCTTCCAGTCCGGATTCGCCGCTGCGTAAATTACTCGAAGCCTTAAACAGGGAAACTTCGCTGACCAACAAACCGCCCAGTCCGGAAGATGCCGCAAACAAGCTGCAACAAGCCGGTGCAGTAAAACCGGCTGATAGTCGTCTGACCAAGCTTTTAGATGCTGCCAAATCGGCAGGACTGACTGGACAACCAGCCAAACCTTTGGGCAGCGATGTCGAAGAGCATTTCAAGAGTTTAACGTCCTTGGTAAGAGGTTCAGGCGGCCCTGTTCCGCTAGATCGTACCATAGAAGTTTTGGGGCAACTTTATGGTTATATGATAGACCTGAGCGGAACTTCGAATGTGGGCGGTGTGGCCATTGAAAAAGCTAAACAAAGTGGTGGCGGTGATGCGGTCGCGAAAATGAAAATGGAAGCGGCTCATTTGCCGGAACCACTGAAAAGTATGACGCAGGTTTTGGCCGCCGGTAATCAGGATCTTATTTTGGATAGTAGTAAATCCCAGTTGAACCGGCTTTGGCAAAGCGAGGTTATGCCGCTGTATCAATCCGCAATTCAGGGGCGTTATCCTTTTTCCAGAGCCAGTAGCAAAGATATTACTCTGGAAGATTTTAGCCGGTTTTTTGCCCAGGGCGGCACTCTGGATCAATTTTTTAATAACAATCTGAAAGCGTTTGTCGATACCAGTGGAAAAAATTGGCGCATGATTAGCCAGGATAATCAGGCTATCAGTGTTTCCGCCGCTACGTTGACCCAGCTTCAGGCGGCCGCCAAGATTCGTCAGATATTTTTTGCTGGCGGTGGCAGTTTACCATTAGTGAAATTTACGCTTAAGCCTTTATCACTAGGAACTAATGCCACTTCGTTTTGGTTGAATATTGAAGGTCAGCAAACTGCTTACAATCAAACTGACACAGGCAAAAACGCTGCGTTTCAATGGCCGGGAACCGATGGCAGTCGCTTGGTGAGTTTCGGTTTTGAAACCAAAGACGGAAAAAAACTGCATAAAGACACCGAAGGGCAATGGGCCTGGTTCAGGGTTTTGGAGTTGGCGCAGATACAAAGAACTGACCAGGATAAATACCTACTTACCTTCGATATTGATGGAGTTCAAGCGCGTTATGAACTCAGCGCAAGTAGTGTGGATAATCCTTTCTCGCTGAAAGAGTTTGATAATATTCGCTTTGCGGGAAGTCTGTAACTGTGGATTCAATAACAAGTGTCGGTTTTTACGGTAAGTTACCCATGGTTGGGGATTTTGTGTCCAGGCGTTTACCGAATGACTTTATCAGTTCCTGGGATAGCTGGCTGCAAAGCGCTATCGCCGCCAGCCGGGAAGAATTGGGTGATGACTGGTTGAAAAATTATCTGACCAGTCCGATTTGGCGTTTTTTGCTAAGCCCCGGCCTTTGTGGCAATCAGGCAGTAGCCGGTATTATGATGCCTAGTGTTGACAGGGTAGGGCGTTACTATCCATTGACTGTAGCGGTGCAAATTAATCAATCGTCTCAGCTTCCCTTCTTGTTTACCTCAGGAAATGCCTGGTTTGAACAGTTGGAGGATGCGGCTTTTATGGCTCTGGAAGGTAATCTTGATATTAATGCCTTTGATGAGCTTATTCAAACTATTCCTCCATTTTCTTTACCTGCCAGTGCATCCTTAGGTCAACAGCCATTGGAGGATAAAAAGTCCTTTCATATAACCCTGAGTGATTCCCAGCAAGTTGGCGATGCTTTTATAGAGCTAAACGCGAACTTATTGGCTAGCTTTATGCCAGGTTTTAGTTTGTGGAACAGCACAGGGTCAGAAAATGTCAGGTCTGAGTTGATTGCCTGTCAAGGATTACCCCCTATAGCTAGTTTTTCCGGATTTTTAAAGACTAAAGATTGGCCTATGCATTTTGCGGAGACGTCTAATAGCAGTGATATAACTCTTCAAGTTCCAGAGCCGGAACATGCAAGTTTAAGTAGCATACTGGGCGGTAACAATTCTTCTGAAGCTAAGCTGGGTTGGCGTTCCTGGGCAGTTACTGATACCGGCAAGAAACGTAAGCACAATGAAGACTCTTTTCTAGACAGACCAGAAGCCGGTTTATGGGTAGTTGCTGACGGTATGGGGGGGCACAAAGCTGGCGATGTTGCGAGTCAGATGATTGTTAATACACTTAAAGAATTAGTGCCTATCAATCCACTAGAAAATTTAATTAAAGAGGTGGTTAATTGCTTACAAAGTGTTAATATCCGGCTACGCCAGTTGGCAGCTAAAGAATATGGCAATCATCTGGTTGGTAGCACCGTAGTCGGCTTGGTTTGTGACCCAGAACGTTGCGGATTTTTATGGGCTGGTGACAGCCGTTTATATCGATTTAGACATAATCGACTAGAGCAACTTACTAAAGACCATTGTGCTGATGAAGACGCCTCTTCCGATTGGTCAGTTAAAAGTTCGAATATTATTACCCGAGCGGTTGGTGCCTACGATGATTTGGAGTTAGAAATACAGATTACTGATATTTTTGAGGGAGATCTGTTTTTATTAAGCAGCGATGGCTTGGATAAAGAAATAAGTATTAGGGAAATTGAGGCAATGATTCAAAAAACTCAACCACACGAACTTGCCAATGCTTTAATCAATGAGACCTTGTCCCGCGGTGCCAGAGATAATGTCACCGTTGTTGTGGTAAGCATAGAAACCATTTTGTAACGAAAGGAAAGACCCTTGGCTATCGATATTGAAGAATTTTTAAAAGACATCGTCCCCGATAATGTATGTGGCGATGATTTGCAATATGACCCCGCTTTTATTGAGCTTGAACAAGCAATTAAAGGTAAGCCCGAACAGCAAATGGGCGATACCGTCGTCGAAGCCGAGCCGCCCAACTGGCGTGAGATTAAAAAAACCTCCGAAGCGTTATTGGCAAGAACCACTGATTTACGTGTATTGATGTGTTATTTACGCGCTCTGATAGCTCAAGAGGGGTTTTCAGGGTTACAAGATGGTTTAGCGCTACTTAAAGTCGCAGTAGAAAACCGTTGGGATAACCTGCATCCCCAGCTTGATCCCGATGATGACAACGACCCTACTGAAAGAATTAATGTGTTATTGTCGTTATGTGATCAGGATACTATTCTCAAGTCATTAGTTAAAACCCCTCTTGTTGAATCCAAGTTGCTGGGTCGTTTTAATTTTAGGGACATCACTATTGCGTCTGGAAAATCCACAGCAACCAGCAATGAAACAGAGGTTAGCCAGAGTACCATAGATGGAGCGATTCAGGATGTTGATTTAGAGCAATTACAACAAACCTTTCTGGCAATTAATACAAGTCTTGACGACCTAAATCAATTAGAAGCATTGGTAACCGATTATGTTGGTGTTAGCGATGCACCCAGCTTTGCTGATTTACGTGTTTTTCTAAAGGAGAGTAAAAGCTTTTTATCAGCAGCGTTGGAGAAGCGAGGTGTCGGTGATGAAGTAATTGAAGAAGAAGATGTTATTGAAGGCGCTTCTGGAGAAACTTCGGTAGCAGCACAAAAATCAATTTCAGGTGCTATTAATAACAATCAGGATGTCACCAAGACCTTGAATCTGGTTTGCGAATATTATCGTAAAAATGAACCCTCAAGTCCCGTTCCTATGTTGATTGAGCGAGCAATACGACTGGTTGGAAAAAGCTTCATGGATGCACTTAAGGATATTGCACCGGGGGGTATTGATGAGGCGAAAATAATTTCAGGTCATCAAAATGATGAATATGAATAAATCAATTTTAACAACAACAATGAAGAGGTGTTAAATGGCACAAAGTAGTCAAAAATTTATTGCACGTAATCGTGCTCCCCGGGTTCAAATTGAATATGACGTTGAATTATATGGAGCGCAAAAGAAAGTACAACTTCCTTTTGTAATGGGCGTTTTAGCCGATTTATCGGGTAATCCAACCGATCCTCTTGCGCCGGTCGGTGAACGTAAGTTGTTGGAAATTGATGTAGACAATTTTGATGACCGTTTGAAAGCCATGAAACCTCGCGTTGCGTTTAATGTGCCTAATGCACTGACCGGAGAAGGTAATCTGAATGTTGATATTACTTTTCAAAGTATGGATGACTTTTCCCCTGCCGCCATAGCAAAAAAAGTCGCCGGTTTGGATAAATTAATGGAAGCAAGAACGCAACTATCTAACTTATTGACCTATATGGATGGTAAAGAGGGTGCGGAAGATTTGATTGCCAATGTACTTAAAGATCCTGCTTTGTTGCAATCTTTGGTAGCGGCTCCCAAACCTGCCGATGCAACCGAAACTAAAGAGGGAGGAGAGTAAGTCATGGCTGAATTAGAAAATGCAACGGCGAGCCAGGCTACAGAACAAGTAACTGAAGCCAGTGATTTTTCCCTTTTACTTAACAAAGAATTTAAACCAACCTCAGATAGAGCCAAAGCTGAAGTAGAAAATGCCGTTCAAACGCTGGCTGCCTATGTTCTGAAAGATACTTCAGTTATTTCCGATGATACGATTGCTTCTATTCAATCGATTATTGCGCAGATAGACAAAAAGTTAACAGATCAAGTTAATCT
>CAILCX010000035.1 GCA_903832775.1 uncultured Methylobacter sp.
GGAGTGCAAGCCGCTGCAATGATGAAAGCGGCAAAAGAAGTGGGCGGTGATTTGTACGATGCTTTTCCTCTGGATGACGACAGAGTATGTGTGGCCATAGGTGATGTAGCCGGAAAAGGCATTCCCGCAGCGTTGTTCATGGTGCGCACCATCACTGTGCTGCGTACCGAAATGATGAAAACCAGGGATTTACAGCAAACCATCAGCGCGATGAATGTGATCTTGAGTCAGGACAATCCGCAATGTATGTTCGTGACCCTGATGATTTGTGTTCTGAATCTGAGCAATGGTGAATTGCAGTATGTCAACGGCGGCCACAATCGACCGCTGTTAGGTCAGGTAGGTAAAGGTTTTGTGTATTTGGAACAACCTAAAGGCATTTTGGTCGGCATTAACCCGATGGCCAATTACCAGGTTGCTACCCGATTTATGATCCCTGGAGAAATATTGATTTTGTATACTGATGGAGTTACAGAAGCCAATAATCCCGAGCAGGAGGAATATAGCGACCAACGGTTGCTGGAGTTTATTAATCAGAATCAAGAGCAGGCTGTTGGCAAAATTGTTACTGATATTGAGGAAGCTGTGCAGATTTTTGTTGCTGGTGCGGAACAGTCAGATGATTTGACGATGTTAGTGTTGAGTTATAAGAAAAACTGAAGTAACCATACCCTTGAAATTAAAACTCCGATAGTTATAGCTATCGGAGTTTGAAAGTAAATCCAGGTTTGATAATAACTGAGCTTGGATTTATCCATGTGTAGCGTAAAACACAATATCAGCAAGCCCTGTTAGCTACTTGGGTTTCTATTTACTGGCATGTATAACTTAAAGGTATAAGTGATTGGTTATCATATTCAGTATGATTTGGCAAACCAATCATTCCGTTGGAGTCAGCAATCAAAGACTGATCACCTTCCATTTGGGTAAATTGATAAGCTTTCAGCGAACAGCTTAAAGATGTTTTGCCTACGTTTTTAGATTTAGCGTTTTGTACAGAAATTTTTGTCTTAAGGTTATTGGGAACGAAATCTTTGGGTTCAGAAAGTGTAGTAATAAGACCAGTATTACAGATCTCCTTCAATAGAACATAATTAGGATTTGTAATATCTAAAGGGTCCAAAGCTGTGGACTTAATTGTCCACAAACCGCCATCAACAGGTTTAGTGGGGGCTGTGCCACTAAAAAGACTAACAATTATATTGCCGGGTACGGTAACCAATTCATAATAATTACCATAACCTGAACCTTCCGAACTAGACGGACTAGCTAGTACATTTCCTTCTCCCGAATTTCTGGAGCATGAGACTAAGCCGCTAGGCGGGAGTGTCACTACTGCGACAGCAGCGCTCGTCAAAACATTGGATGGGTTGTTGCTATCATGATTTTCATGGCTGTCGGCTTCTTTCATATCATCACAATCATCGTCCTCACCCTCGTTCACACCACATGCGCCAGGTGAGGTTGGCTTGACAGCCAATGCCAACGAAGAGAATTTAGCAGGCCACGGAGTCGTTCCCGTGTAACTACCCTCTAGATCAAAATTAGCAGCAAGTCCAACGTCAGCATCAACTCCATTTGTCTTGACTGCGATACAGAGAGCAGTACCACCTATATTTTTTGCTACGTAGGTTGTTGTTGAGGTATTTGCCGGACACGCTGAAGTTGTCATAGACCAAGTAATAGATCCTAAGAGAGCTAGGCTAGCCATTACGTTTTGTTTTTTAAGGTTCATGATCATATCGTTATTCTCATTGTTGTATTTACAGGTTATTTAAGTAAAGCAGTTTTTTTATAGCGCTTGTTATTGCTGGTATTCCCAGTAATTCGATTAAGTACACTTATGGCTATCATGGAAGCGCAAGTGTTACTTTCCCAAAGACCATCCTCCCAGGATGAATTCTTGAGTTATTAAAATCAGTATCGAAATAGTTAAACTGTTGATCGAGGAGATTGCTTGCTCCCACAGTGACAAAACCATAACGTTTTGGCAGGCGGTAATTTAGCCCTGTGTCGACCAGCCAGAAACTATCACGCCCAGGAACAGCAGGTATGCCATCACCTCCCGACAGGGGAAGGAACATACCGTGTTGCTCATTGTATGTGGTCGTTAGCGTGGCACTCAAGCCTGAAGGAAGAAAGATGCTAACCCCCAATGGGATACGTTGGGTATCCATATTTAAAATACCATCTGTGTGAGTCTGGTCTCTGATGATATGTTCATATTGATATTCTGCCCTGAGTGCCAACCAAGTGCGAGGTGCCCAGAAGAAATAGCTGCGAGCCAGATTTTCTTGCCAACTGACTGGAATGGTAAGCGGCAACGTAGGATCGTCATTGACATGCTTGAAGCTTAAGTCCCGCCTGGAAATCTCTGCGCCAACAAAAATAGCTTTATTGAGTTTCTGATCGACTGCAGCACCGTACCGCCAGGCCTGAGTACCGTTATAATCGTCATAAAATTGGTTGAAGCCAGCGACTTGGGTGGGTTCGAGTGTCTGGTTGGTAACAAGGGTACGCTTTAGACTCTTGAAAGCCGCTGCACGGAAAGTGGTTCCGGCGATTGGCTCCCAAGTTGCACCAATTTTTGGATTGATCTGATTGATCCCCGCCACATCCGGACTTTTTCCATCGGTAAAATCGCCGCTTACACCGAGTGTCAGATTGACCTTTTTAATTGGGTTGATATAAGAATAGGCGTAGGCGTTGGTATGCTTAAGACTTGTTCCGATATTAGTATTGGTGGTTAACGAAATATCCTCAAAAGGAGGAGCAACATTGACAATTTGGTTTATATTTATGTTGCCACTGATTTCAGAGTGGCCAACGCCAGAAGTAAGATTAAAGTACTTTCCACGAAAGAGATGCTGTAGCTCAAAACCTGTGGCTTGTTCCGGTCTTGTTGTTGCTAATTTGGATCCTTGTGCGTTTCCAGGCTGATCAAAAATTTGTTGAATAGTTTGTTCTGTAGCCTGTTGGATAGTCAAATTATCATTATTAACAACTTTCGCATCTTGATAGATAAATGACCCCAGTAATGTAGATGCTTCGGAAAAGCTATGGCGGGCGCCTAAGCGATAGGTGTGCCGCTCCTCGTTATTTCTCTCTCCAGCATAAAAATTATCAGAAAAGAATCGTTGTCGAAGATCGCCTGTCGTCGTAGTACGATAGCGATACTCGGCTTGAATGCTGGTTTTCGGGGAAAATTCGTATTGTACAAAGGCGTTGCCGATATCGTCTTTCAAATCATTATTTGTTCGAAAGCCATTGCTAGTGGAATGAAACCCGCCAACGCTAAAAGCGGCATTACCATGAATCCCAGACAAAACGCCTTCACCTGCATAAGTGTTTTTTTCACCAGCCAGACCGCTACTCTGAAAATTTAGTCCATCGCGGTTGAAAACGGGATTGAACTCATTAAAAGAAAGTGCTCCAGGACCACCGGCACCGATCAGGAACAAATTACTCTCGGCTAGGTGAGGCTGGATGGGGGTCATACTAAGCGGTTGCATCAATTGTGACTGAAGCAGTTCACTGACCCTGGCAATTTCATGGCGCGGAAGAATGGCGTAAGAATCAGCCAGTAACCTATGTGCAGAGAAGTTGCCCGGATCGGTGTTGACTGACTTCCAGCCTTCAACCAGAGCACGCTGTTGGAAACCCAGATCGCTATAAACTCTGGCCAAACTCGCACTCCGCGCCGCCAAATCCGAATCCAGCAATTGCCGTGAACGATAAATAGCCCGGTTGTCGTTCAGTTCAATCGCCTTTTCCATGGCATTTAAGGCTTCGACTGGTCGATTCGTTGTCTGTTTGTCTATCGCATCATATAAATAGGGTGTCGGATCGGTAGGGTCGAGTTCCTCGGCAATGCCATATTGCTGGCTATCAAGCGGCATTCTTTTCTCTTCGTAATAAGCCTTGCCTAAATACGATCTTAATAA
>CAILCX010000036.1 GCA_903832775.1 uncultured Methylobacter sp.
AATCAGCAAATTGGTTCCGTTTCCGGACGGATTATTGTCACTCACAACGGCAGAAATGACGATCATGTGTCCTGGCGATCCATTGCCCTTAGCATACTCGGCGCTGTTCCAGAGCATATCTAACATCAAAGGACTTTGGCGTAGAGCTCCTACTAAGGCAGAGACACTCCAACTCATTGGCGCGTGACAGCGTAAGCCGTGGATGTTACCGTAGCGCGTACCGGTAACGATAGCCTGATCGCTGCCCGAGCTGTTTTGGAGGCCACCGTCTGAAGCAATCATGTCGGCCGGAGTTTTGGCAATGACGGCCGCAACTGTCGAACGCGTCATCATCGCCGTACTGGCCGCCCAACAGGTCGTGGGTGTGGGTTGCTTGATATGAGTGACATTGTGGTTCGCCGTACTCAACATCAGTCCCTTCGACAATGCTGCGTGCGTCAGAGGGCCGACAATGCCATCTGGCGAAAGTCCTATCTGACGCTGAAATGAGATTACAGCAGCCTGCGTGATTAGGCCGAAGGCGCCATCAACTTTGAGTTTTGAATTGGGAGAATTCTTGGCATTCAGTTGAACCTGTACTACGACAACGTCGAATCCTCGTGAGCCATTGCGAAGAGTTTGGGGCATCGTATCACTCCTTATGACAAAGGGTTGGGAGTCGTTTGCCTATTACTGGCGTAGGGCGTCCGACATGAAAAGTGAGTGTCGCGCAAAATGAAGTAGTGGTTCACTACCGTTGCTTACTCAACAAGTAATTAAATAGTTTTTTTGTATTTTTAACATGAAAACGGCGAAGCCGCAATAAGCATAGGGTCTAAATGAATTTTTGCCATTCTGAATATTATCCCAAATACGTCGATATTCGGCGACCGATTAAGACCAAATTGCAGTCATTCGATTTGATAAGGCGACAGGCAACTTTGGGTCGGCTGGAGCCGATGGACTTGCTTTTATTGAGCTGATTTTGAAAGGCAGCTATCCGGAATTATTTCCAGCACGAAACGAATAGTCACAATCGGCCAACTGGAGACGGACGACTACTCCCAATCAACGGCAGGTCATTCACCCATAGCGGACCATCATGGCCTGTTGGCGATGCTTTTTTCAAAATGAACAACCAAGTTCAAGGTCACGGTAGATAAGTAAATGTTCGTGGTGAGCAATTTTATACTACCGTTTTTGTGGAAGCGACGCCCCCGTCGCGACTAACATTTCGTAGATCGTCGGAACGGTGGTAAATAGTAAAGCCACTTGATTTTCTAGTTAGTGCTTATAGGTATTTATACGGATTGTTTTTATGTTTTAAACCTCATACTCTGAGCTTGGCCCAGTCTAATGATACCTAAGCCATTTTTACTTTCGATGGCTTATGAGTCAGCTATAACATGGCTCACAGTCAAGTTACTTTTTTCGTTACTACTCCCATTTTATTAAGAAATCGTCTACTTTTTAAACTACTCAAAGCCACTCTAATCAAGGCATGACGCCAAATTTAACGACTTTGAAACTTAGGCGTTTTTTTGAGTATAAATGGAGTAAATCCTAACTGTTTGATCTATTTTAAATAGGAGCGATTCTAGTTAACTACACTAAAAGTTAGCTGACAGGGAGACTTCCAATAATGCCTGAAACTTGCGTGCTGTAGTAAATCTGGGCTTTGTGCACAGTAAGTTAAGGCTTGAATTATATTTCTTAAAACTAATGAGGATGATTATGAAAAATCAACTGTTAAAACCCTTGGCAATCGCATTAATGTTAATGTTAATTCCTTTATCTATAAGCACCGCTCAAGCTGATCAAACTAATCAAGGTTCAAAAGGTGACAGAGGAGATAAAGGTGGTAAAGGACAAGTAGGTCCAATCGGTCCAATGGGCCCAGCAGGTGCTACTGGAGCAACAGGTCCGCAAGGTCCAATAGGGGCAACTGGAGCCAAAGGCGCAGATGGTACTAGCGCGTCAGTCATTTACGCCATTGGAAATCCTGGCCCAGCCGGTGGTAAAGTATTTTTTGTCACAGACGATGGGTTACACGGATTGGAAGCCGCGCTACAAGACCAAAGTACAGGCATACAATGGCACAATGACAGTAGCATCACAACCGGAGAATGGGATGGCTTCACAACCGGAGCAGTTTGGGATGGCATCAATGGTAAACAAAATACAGATCGTATTATAACCAGCCAAGGTGGTATAACCTACCAAAGTTGGGGTAGTTATGCCGCGCTCCTCTGTGCAAATTATACGGGGGGTGGCTATGGTGACTGGTACTTACCGTCAAAATATGAGCTGAATTTATTGTACTTAAAAAAAGACGTTGTGGGTGGTTTTGCAAACACCGGCTACTGGAGCTCTACGGAGGTCGATAACCACCTAGCGTGGTCCCAGTACTTCAACGATGGCCTCGATGGCCTCCAGAGCTTCAACGAAAAGCCCACACCGTTTAGAGTCCGTGCAGTTCGGGCTTTTTAACTATTCAACCCTTTAACACTTTTCTTTTCCCGCCGCAGGCGGGGGGATTTTTTTGAGCGATGGCACTTTACTACGACTTGCCAGTTTATCGGGATACCTATAAACTGATTCTGAAAATTCTTGAAATAACCAAAGATTTCCCCAAGGAGTATAAGTACACCTTGGGGCAGGATATGAAACGTTTTATCAGGTAGCCTAATTAATAAGTTGATTTAAAACCGCCCTTAAGGAAACTTTGGGGAGGTTTTTTATGCCTGTAAGTCAAGTGGGATAATCATCGCCCGTTTTGCTCTTGGTGCAATAAGTCAACGCAAAATTTAGAGTTTTATATATCAGATGGAATATGCTTTCTTATACGGTGAATGGCTCCAATATGCGAGTATGCTGCCGTTCGGAAATCTAGATTTAATGTCAGCAATGGGTCCAGGGTGTGTCAAAACGCATAAAAAAATCTTCAAATTTTTAAATTTACTCCACTTACCTATGAAAAATAGTTAATTATTAATTGTCGACCCCACTTTTTGACTTAATTAATGCAATAAT
>CAILCX010000037.1 GCA_903832775.1 uncultured Methylobacter sp.
GGCAAAAAAACATGCAGTACCTTTGTCTTCTAGCCCATCCAATCACCTTAACAGGAATAAAAATGAAGACCCCGCTCAACGACCAACATTTAAAATCAGACCTAATTTTTTCTTGGGTCATAGTCGGTGTAATGTTCACCATGTTGGCCGCTATGATTGTTGTTTGCCAGGTTTCAGGGCAAACATTACAGCAGCCATTGCCCGAAGATCAGAGGGTATTGTTCAGAAGCGTCTTTTATATCATTGCAATCGTGACATTTCCACTGACTAATTTGATTCGACACATTCAGCTACGCTTGAACCAAACCATGCCGATTTCAGAATTTTCCTTTAAAAACATAGCGATGGAAGCAAAACGACGTTATCTAATAACCAACATTATATCCATGTCAATTATCGAAGTAGTTGGTGTTTTTGGATTGATCATGTATTTGTGGGGCGATGGTTATAATACTTTATATATTTTTACCGGATTGTCAGTACTGGGGTTATTTTTATATAGGCCAAAAATTGACGAGTATCTTGAAATTATTGAAGCACTTGCTACTCAAAAAAACGAATAATTTTCGTGCTGATATGGATTGGGAGTTGACTTCAATTTATGCATAAATTGAAGTCTGGAAGCTATTTATTGCTTAAAGTGAAATAACTTCAAAATCATGAGTAATTTCAACAGCCTTGCTCAACATGATTGAGGCAGAGCAATATTTTTCGGCCGATAGTTTTACAGCTCGTTCGACAGCCGCCGGCTTTAAATCGTGGCCGCTAACAATAAAATGTAGATGAATTTTGCTAAATACGCTAGGAATGGCGTCGACACGTTCAGCCGTTACCTCTGCTACGCACTTTACAATTTCATTTCTGCCTTTTTGTAAAATCTGTACCACATCAAACGAAGAGCATCCACCGACACCCAACAAGAGCATCTCCATTGGCCGCATCCCTATATTACGACCACCATGGTCAGGAGGACCATCCATAATGACAGCGTGCCCACTATCGGTCTCGCCAACAAACATGACACCGTCAACCCATTTCACTGTAACTTGCATCTATTTTTTCCACTTAAAAATGAATAATAGATTATCATAAAAACTTTTATTACCAGAGAGTCAATGTTGATTTTTTTGCAAAAATCCTGCATTGTTAGGAGTAATTATAATAATGCTTATGATAGATGAAGGATTGATATCATGATAAAACCCCAAGAAACACCTTATAAAGAAGCGCTTGAACATTTCATGCGATTTTGTCACATCAAAAAATATCCGGCTAAAACGATCATTGTCCGCCCGGGTGAAAGCGGTGACCGCTTGTATTTTATTCTGGATGGCTCGGTTAGTGTCTGCGTCGAAGATGCCGAAGGCGATCATGAGCTGATACTTGCATACTTAAATAAAAACGAATTTATTGGTGAAGTTGGCGTTTTTCAAACCATTGAAACAAGAAAAGTAATTGTCAGAACGCGCACTGAGTGCCATTTAGCCGAAATCAGCTACGACCGATTTCACCAAATTTTAAGAAAAGATTTGATGGAACATGCGCATGATATTTTATACATGCTAGGCGAGCAATTATCGGCAAGGCTATTAAGCACCAGCCGTAATTTATGTAATCTGGCCTTTATGGATGTGGAAGGGCGTGTTGCGCGAACATTGCTCGACTTGTGTAAAAGTCCCGAAGCAATGACTCACCCGGACGGGATGCAACTGCATCTATCCAGGCAAGAAATTGGCCGCATGGTCAGCTGTTCAAGAGAAATGGCTGGCCGTGTTTTAAAAGAACTGGAAAATAAAAAATTAATCTCAGCGCATGGAAAAACGATTGTCGTTTTTGGTACACGCTGATATTTATTCAATAACCCAACAATACATTACATTCACCACGAAGACAGGAAGAAAATACATGTAAACTCTGCTCACTTCGTGTCGTCGCGGTAAATAATAAACTCAGGTATCTTGATATTTTTTGGAGAGCGCTTTAATTTTTTGACGCTCTTTTACGCTCGTTTTCAGTTAAAAATTTCTTGCGTAAACGTATCGATTTTGGTGTAACTTCTACCAATTCGTCTTCGGCAATAAATTCTAGTGCTTGTTCCAGCGTCATTTTTTGTATTCTCGCTAATACCAAACTTTCATCCGTACCCGATGCACGAACGTTAGTCAGTGGTTTAGGTTTGCAAGGATTAACTGTTAAGTCATTGGTACGTGAATGCAGGCCCACTAGCATGCCTTCATAAACCTCATCGCCATTCACCAATAACAACTCGCCGCGTTCTTGCAACGGATGTAGCGAGTAAGTTACCGCTTTACCTGCAACCATGGAAATCAACACACCGCGCGAACGATTACCAAACTCACCGGCTTTAACCGGACCGTAATGATCGAACACATGATATAAAAGACCAGAACCTGAAGTAGCTGTCATGAACTCGGTTTGAAAACCAATCAGACCACGAGACGGCATCATGTATTCCAGACGAATACGGCCTTTGCCGTCAGGAACCATATTGGTCAAATCGCCTTTACGCTCACCGAGCTTTTCCATGATCGAACCCTGATGGATTTCTTCAACTTCGATGGTGACCAATTCAAACGGTTCGCACTTTTTACCATCGATTTCCTTCATGATAACTTCAGGGCGTGACACCCCCATTTCAAAGCCTTCGCGGCGCATGTTTTCGATCAAGACAGACAAATGCAGCTCACCACGACCTGACACTTTAAACTTATCTGGGTCACCAGTATCTTCAACTTTTAACGCGACGTTATGTTGCAATTCTTTGTCTAATCTATCGCGAATTTGACGTGTAGTGACAAATTTGCCTTCTTTCCCTGCAAACGGTGAGTTATTGACCTGAAAGGTCATCGTCACGGTTGGTTCATCAACCGATAACGGCGTCATTGCTTCTACACAATCCGGATGGCAAACGGTGTCGGATATTTCCAGCTTTTCAATGCCGGCAAAGGCAATAATGTCACCGGCGCGCGCTTCTTGAACTTCTACACGATCCAGGCCGTGAAAACCATAAACCTGCAACATACGACCTTTACGTTCCACGCCTTCGCGATTAACGATAGCGAGCGGCATATTTGGCTTAATGGTGCCACGTTGAATACGACCAATACCAATAACGCCGGTATAAGTGTTGTAATCAAGACTGGACACCTGCATTTGAAATGGTCCATCAATATCAACAGAGGGAGGCTTAACCTTGGAAACAATCGTTTCAAATAATGGAGTCATGTCACCGCCGGTGACCGTGTGCTCTAATCCGGCATAGCCATTGATGGCTGAGGCAAATACAATAGGAAAATCAAGTTGCTCATCGGTAGCACCTAAACGATCAAATAAATCGAAGGTTTGATCAACAACCCAATCAGGGCGTGCGCCTGGACGATCTATTTTATTAATAACCACAATCGGCTTCAAACCTAATGCAAATGCTTTTTGGGTTACAAAACGGGTTTGGGGCATAGGGCCGTCTACGGCATCGACCAGTAATAATACTGAATCAACCATCGATAATACCCGTTCTACTTCGCCGCCAAAGTCGGCATGGCCCGGGGTGTCAACGATATTGATATGATAGCCGTTCCAGTCCAGCGCCGTATTTTTGGCCAGAATGGTGATTCCCCGTTCTTTTTCAATATCGTTGGAGTCCATCATGCGCTCAGTCACTTTAGTGTGAGCGGCAAACGTCCCGGACTGTTGCAATAATTTATCAACCAAGGTCGTCTTGCCATGGTCAACGTGGGCAATAATTGCAATATTTCTTAATTTTTCGATCACTTTTATGTACTCTGAAAGGTTTGATAAATAAATGTAGAATGTGTTAATCGCATTCTTTTAAGTTAAGTAGCATGGTAGCCAGTGCGTTTGGGTTGCCAAAAGATGCACCCTATGCGGCATCATTGATAAGTAGTTACTCTGATTTTTTTATAATTCAGGCAATAAACTGTCCAACCGTTTTATTGTTGGATACATCCGGCCCGAGTCAATGTGGAGATATATTTAACTTTGCTCCCAAGGCAAGCCCTGAAAACGCCAGCCACCGAGATTACCACGATGTTTGTTCTGATCGAGTGCACCTTCAAAACCGTCAACAATATTTATTAACAGCTGATAACCGGTTTCTTCCAGTGCTTTTGCGGCATCCAAAGACCGCTGTCCACTTCGGCACAACAATAAAATAGGTGCGTTAAGGTCATTTACGGTTTTTTTAACTTCGGCAATAAAATGTGAATTAACCTGCCAGTCAGGCGCCTCTTTCCAGGGAATAGATATTGCACCAGGCGGGTGACCAACAAAGGCATGTTCAACTTTGGTTCTTACATCCACCAATACAGCATCAGAATTATTTTGTAATAAATCCCACGCTTGTCGTGGATCCAGGTTTTCTATCATCGTGCTAATCTCTTCGTACGTTTTTGGCCGACAACGGAAATTACATACCCTGCCTGTTTTTTCTTACCTAAAAGTCAGATAAAACAGTAGTCCATCGGGTTCAACTACTCCTATTATCGCATCCATTAAGCCACGGTCAAGGAATCGACGCATCCCGAGTAATCAAAATGATATTCTGATTATCTCTAATTGGCGGTTATTAATGGCGGGCATTGATATTAAGCCTTTGCCAGCGCGTATCAACCGTTAAATCACCCGGCAATACAAGCCAAATATTCGGGCAGCAACCGCCCATAACTGCTATTAAATTAATCCGCATCCGGAAGACTGACTCGATGCTCCAGCCATACCTGTAAAAAATCCATAAAACTTCTGACTTTGGCGGATAAATATTTTCGGTGAGGATAGACGGCATGAACATCCAAGGGTGGCGAAGTGTAATTTTCCAGCACAACTTTTAGCTTACCTTTTTCAATATCTCTGCCGACGATATACGTAGGTAACATCACCAGTCCCAAGCCACTAATAGCGGCAATACGGATTGGGTCAGCCACATTAGCTTGCATACGCCCTGAAACAGTTATACCGGTATATCCGGCCTCACCTTTAAACAGCCATTTATTTCTTGGTGCAATTGCCCAATTCACCAGGCAACTGTGATTTTCCAAATCTTCGGGTGTCAGTGGTATGCCATATCGCTCAAAATACTCGGGAGAACCGCAAACAACCAGGGATGAACTAGCTAATTTACGTGCAAACATACTGGTATCATCCAGAGCACCCAGGGATATTGCCAGATCAATACCTTCATCTATCAAATCGCCGGGACTACTTTGTAAAATCATTTCGATAGTCAAATCAGGATGAATTTTTAAAAATTCGGAAACGGCCCTAGAGATATGAGTAGCTCCAATGACTGGTGGCGCGCTGATTCGTAAAACCCCTCGAGGCTCAGTTTGCAAATGCGTAACCGCGGCTTCCATTTCTTCAACTTCAAGCAAGACTTGCTGACAACGTTCAAGATAAGATGCGCCAACGTCGGTCAGGCTTAAGCTACGCGTGGTCCGATTAAATAAACGCGTTCCCAGCACACTTTCAAGATTCATGATGTGTTTGGTTGCCATCGCCCTGGAAATATCCAGATCGCGCGCGCCTCCCGCAAAGCTTCCAGCTTTTGCGACGCGGACAAAAACATTCATACTGGTTAATTTATCCATTTATACTCCGCTTAACTAACATTATTTCAAATGTATAATACGCTTAGTTGCCTTGTCCCTGAATATATCCGGATCACGAGCGCTACCTACTAAATTTCCTGCCTTTCCATCGTAAATAAAAGCGCTCACGTGGTGTGTTATCCATTTATACTCCGATTAACTACCATCATTTCAGATGCATAATACGCTTAGTTACGGCCCTGAACATATCCAGATCACAAACACTACCTACTAAATTTTCTGCCATTCCATCGCAAGTACAAGTAAAAGCGTTCACGCTAGTGTGTTATCCATTTACAAGCCGCCTTTCTTCTATCCACAACAAGTCTTCGATTTTACACTGAGGTACAAAACCTGATACAGCCTCAGTCAAAATTTGCCTAATTATCTCAAATTCATCATTTTTTGTTGCCATTTCCAGTCTAGCCAACATTTTATTTAATTCCAGCCAGGGAATAACATGCTCTTCTGCGCGCATAATTTGTAGGTGCTCCGTTTTTGACACATTATCGCCAATCAACAGTTCTTCATACAGTTTTTCTCCAGGCCTTAAGCCGGTAAAACTAATTTCAATATCGCCAGCAGGATGATCTTTATCCTTAATTTCAAGACCGCTTAAATGAATCATTCTTTTAGCCAAATCGACAATTCGAACCGGCTCCCCCATATCCAGCACAAATACGTCGCCGCCTTTTCCCATGGCCCCAGCTTGAATGACTAGCTGGGAAGCCTCAGGTATTGTCATAAAATAGCGAATGATTCTTTCATCGGTGACCGTGACCGGACCGCCCCTGGCAATCTGCTCTTTGAACAACGGCACGACCGATCCTGAAGAACCCAACACATTGCCGAACCGTACCATAGTAAACCGGGTTGGGGAATTATTATTCGCACTCAACGCTTGCAAAATCAGTTCAGCAAACCGTTTGGTTGCACCCATGGTATTGGTAGGACGAACCGCTTTATCGGTTGAAATAAGTACAAAAGTTTCAACGCCTGAGTTTATGGCGGCCTGTGTGGTTCTTAGTGTTCCGAAAATATTGTTCCAAATGGCCTCCCCCGGATTTCTCTCAACCATAGGTACATGCTTATAAGCCGCCGCATGATAGATTGTTTGCACCCTGAACGTTTTGCACACTTTTTCAAAGCGCATCGCATCAGTCACTGAACCCAAGACAGGAACAAGTTTTAATTGATTGCCGTCAGGTGATTTTTCCAATAAATGTTGTAATTCTTTTTCTATGGCGTACAGCAAAAATTCGCTAATTTCAAAGAGAATCAATGCTTTTGGTTGCAGACGGCTAATTTGTCTGCAAAGTTCAGAACCAATAGAGCCACCAGCTCCAGTTACCAGTACCACTTTGCCGCTAACATTCCCCATTAACAAAGATTGATTCGGTGCCACAGTATCGCGACCCAATAAATCCGAAATTTCAACTTCCTGTAACGTATCAACGGTAACTTTACCTTGAGCTATATCTGACAATCCCGGCATAGACATCACATGAATGGCAAAAGACTCCAATGCATGAATAATTTCACTTTTACGCGAACGATTAACCGAGGGCATGGCAAGCAAAACATCTGAAACCTGATATCTGGCTATTAAATATCTCAAAGAGTCGAGTGGATAAATTCGTAAACCATTTACTTTTTGTTTATGCAACCTCTCGTCATCATCGATAAAGGCAACTGGCTTAAACTCACGACCATAACCTAGAGCTGACGCCAGTTGCACACCAGCGCTACCCGCACCATAAATCACTACATTTTTTTTGCTGTGACTTTTTACCCCACGTCCGCCGCCAAGATTTAAATAAATCTCGCCCAACCACCAACGTGCAAAAAAACGACTGCCACCCACTAACACCATCATATTAAGCCAATTCAGCGGCAATACGGTTCGGGGGATGCCTTTAATGCCGGACTCATATAATACAAATGCAAATACCAGCGCATACAAAGTTGTCGCCTGAATTATCGTCCATAACGCCCTAACTTCGATGTAACGGGTAATAGCACGATACAAACCCAATTTGATAAAAATAGGTACTGCGATTAAAGGCGCGGCAGCAAATAAAATCCATTCATCGTTTTTAAGAACATAAAGCTCACCCCAGCGCAAAGACAGTGCAGTCCAAAGCGCCAGCATCGCAAAGAAAATATCAGCACTGATAAGAATAAAAGCTTTGATTTTTCGTGAAAGCTGGATAAACCAGGTTCGCGTGTTTGATCTCATGAAGCATTCCTTTAGTTTTACAGGGTGCAAAGCTGCTTAAGCACCTTGATGCTGCACCCATTTCTTTAACGTGTATGGATTTTAATGACGGGCTATACAATTAGATAAAACCCAACGACAGTCAAAATAATAAACATCATACAACAAGACGCTTAAGTTGGGTGGCGACTTTATAGTTACTTATTTTGAATTTAATTTTCCGGTCGGAATATTGTCAATCCATCTGGGCTTGACGATCGCCAGCTTTATAATAAAACGCCAAACATAATAAAGGTAAATACGCGACAGTAAGACCCAGGCCACCGTTCAATTTCTCAAGAGCAACTAAAGAGGCAATTGGCAATAACCAGAAAATATTAATCGCGCCTATTGCCAAGGTAACGGAACGATGAGAGCCAATGGCGCGCGAGGCATATTGATAGGCATGACTTCGATGCGCCTCATAAAATTTTTCACCAAATAATACTCGCCGACATAAAGTCACTGTTGCATCGACAATAAAGACGCCCATCAACAACAGCCACACCCAAAATAGCTGTGGATGAAACTCCGTCGCTTGCACGGAAAGCAGCGCCAACATTAGCCCTAAAAATCCGCTACCCGCATCACCCATAAAAATTCGGGCAGGAGGAAAATTCCAGGCAAAGAATCCGCTAACGGCTGTCGCTAAAAGCGCCGGCAGCATCCAAGTATTTAAATCCGGTGCAACCAGCCAACTTAGCAATGCACCACTACTACAAACTATTATCGCTTCAAGGCCGGCAAGACCGTCTATGCCATCCATGAAATTATAGAGGTTAAGTAACCAGACAAAATAAATCGCAGCGCATAAATAACCCAGCCATTCCGGAAAAAGACCCAAACCCGTCAGCGGAGGAAATCCACCTAACCAATAAAGCCCCCAAGCTGCAGCGCCGAAATGTACCAATAAACGCCAGCGAGCTCGAATATGACCATGATCATCCAGGAAACCGGTCAATGCAACAATAAGCCCCGCACCACCTAAAGCGATACAAATTGGTGTGGAGACCCAATCTACATAGTTTAAACCCGGAAGAACTGCCAAAAATGAAACCACAATGGCCACACCGCCGCCACGAGGTGTGGGCATGGAATGTGAGCTGCGGTCATTTGGAACATCAATCAAGTTCTTCGCCAGGGCATACCGACGTAACAAACCGGTCAGCACCCAAGATCCGATACTTGTTAACAAAAGTAACCACCAAAAAATCATTTATACCTCTTTAAACGATGGATAAGTCGAATGCTGTGTGAAAAATAACCATTATTACACCACACGCCAGAACCTAAGAGCTCTGTAAAAAGTTTAATGCGGTTTTCCTCAGCCCATCATCCACTGACACTAGGGGATTCCATTCCAGCAAGTCCTGGGTTTTGCTGATGTCGACCTGGAGCGAATCGCATAAGCGTTGGGCAACATCACCTCTACCCATTAAATTAGCGACTAACTTTAAAACGCAAACTGGCAACGGAATTAGTTTAGCCGGTTTATCCAGCGCCTTACCCAAATGCTTTAATAGTTCAGTTGTAGACAGATCTTCACCATCGCTAGCCAAAAAGGTTTGGTTGGCTGCTGCCGGATGAGCCATACAGATTATGATCAAGTTGACCAGATTATCCAGTGCAATAAAACTACGCTTGTTGTAAATCGCGCCCAAAGGTAATGGAATGCCCATTTCAAGACAGCGTAACATCGTTTGAAAATTACCCTTAACACCGGGGCCGTAAATCAAAGTCGGGCGAAGTATGACTACTTCCATTCCGGTTTCAGTGGCTAGTTGAAGCAAGCCAACTTCAGCTTCGTGTTTTGAAATACCATAAGGGTCTAGCGGCGCAGGTTCATCTTCAGCAGTATAAGGTTTTCCAAGTCTGGTACCTTCTCCATTTACTTTAATTGAACTGATAAAAATAAAGCGCTGCACTCCTGCTTTGGCGGCTTGTCGGGCCAGGTTAAGAGTGCCGTCAACATTGACAATCCGCGATGCCTTCAAAGGATATTCGCTATTATCCTTCATTACATGGACGCGTGCGGCAAGATGAATAACGGTTTTGGTATTGAACAAGGCATTCGTCCAGTCCGTCTCACCGTTAATTTCACCGACTGAAACATTCTGGGCATTTACCACTTGAGTTGTTGCAGAACGCACTGCAGCACGAACAGATTGACCTGATCTAAGCAACTCAGCACAAAGTGCTGTGCCGACAAAACCGTTAGCTCCGCTGACAAGCACTGATTTTTTATCTTGGCTAATAGGGTTGTGCAATGCTTCTGATCTCATTTATTTGAGTTTTAAGATAAATCACAAGATTTCATTCTTCAACCGGGACTAGAAAAAATCCTTGAATGAATGGAATGAATCGGCTTTAAACCTAAATATTGGGACGCTTGTTTAATCTAAACAGCTAAAAAAGGCGACCATTTGGTCGCCTTGGCTTTTTAATTAAGCTTTATATTTATCGATTCCTTCAAGCTTGGTTATTGCTTCTTTAATTTTGGCGTTGATTTCGGGATTAAGTTCATTGGTTCCATAAACTTTTTCAAGTAAGCCTTCTGCAACCAACGCGTCTTTAATCCAACGCTTGGTGAAACGATAGTTGTTATAAGCGGTGGCAATGTCTCCTGAAATTGGATCTTTTAATCCAGAACTCTTTACAGCAACAGCGGCAACAGTAAAAGCTTTTTTAGCAGGTGCCGGCTTTGCTTTTGTTGTTTTTGTTGGCGCGACTTTAGGTTCAGCTGGTTCTGAGACAGTAGCTTTTGGCTTAGGTTTAACCGTTTTAGTCGTTACTGTTTTAATTTTAACATGCTCTTCTTTTGCGATAGCGACCACGGGGATTTTTTGCTCCATTATTGACGGAGTTTCGGTTTTTGTTGTTTCCGGTTTAAATTTGGCCGAAGCTTTTTTCTCGTCTATGACGGTATAAACCACATAGGCAAAAAATATAGTTGTTAGTATAAAAAATCCTTCAAACATGATGGTTCTCACTTTATATTTATAGTTAGTTTTTAAGTTTTGCTTTGACCAAATCCTAATGAGTGGGAGTCATGCTTGTTCACTTTGCCAACCCCTGGCTCCTGCACAATCCACATAGATGAGATAAATGCAAATATTTGCCCATATACAGGGCTAGCGTATTCGCTAGTTCTGGAATATAACAGATGCAAGAGTGCACACAAAATCTAATTCGAAAAACATCAAACTTATCGGTCAGCTGGAAATAGCCTTGGTCAATTACCAGCAGATCTGTTTTTTTGCCAGCTTAGGTAAGTCATCACGTAAGCCCATCGCATAATGATTAAAATGCGCTTTGATCAGTGCCGAATGATTAACCCAGTTCATTCCCGCTGAACGCAGGCTAACCAAGGGCTGCGTCGTCATAGCATAGGTCTTGTTGAGGACATCCATGCTCGCCATCATCATCAGGTTATCGCCTTTACGCCAGCGTTCATAACGACGCAAAAAGCGTGTGCTAGCTAAGGGTCTGTTTTCTTGTTTGGTTTGAATGACCAGTTCCGCAAGCGCAGCGGCATCTAACAGACCCGCGTTTACACCTTGTCCGGCCAATGGATGCATGGCATGAGCAGCATCGCCGCATACCGCGAAACGCTCTGCGATATAATTATTTGCGTATTGAAAACGTAAAGGAACGGCGGCGCGAGGTCCGACCTCCAACATCTTGCCCAGAATGCCGCCTGAAGCTTGCTCCAAAACGAGCAAAAATTCTTTGTCAGCCAATGCCAGATGATTTTTTGCTGTTGCTGAACTTAAGGTCCACACAATTGAACTCTGTCCATTATTTAACGGCAAAAAAGCCAGTGGACCTTCCTCCAGAAATCGTTGCCAGGCTGTAGACTGATGACTCAACTCAGTACTTACTGTGGCGACAAGACCATCCTGATGATAGTCCCAGCCGGTCACACTAATACCCGCCATCGTTCTTAAAGCAGAATCTCGACCGTCGGCAGCAATAATCAAATCTGCCTCAAGAATTCGACCATCTTCAAGGACCAACTGTCGCCCAGTTTCGTTAAGCTGCATGTCTACGACTTTCGCAGGGCTGATACAATGGGCGAAAGAAAGCGTGTCCAGCACATCCCAAAGCGCGGCAACAGTAACTCTGTTTTCAACCAAATGACCTAATTCTGAAAACGCCGTGTCAGCACAATCAAAATGCAATTCGCCATCGCCACGAGCATCCCAAACTCGCATGTCCCTATATGCGCAAACGCCGCGCTGAACCATTCCCGGCCAAGCCCCGAGTGTTTCCAATATATTTTGGGAAGCCTTGGTTAAAGCAGAAACACGGTTATCAATCGGTTCCTGCGGCCATTGTCTTGCCGGGTTAAACCGGTCCAACAAAGCGACCTTTATACCGCCATGCGCCAAGGCGCAAGCCGTTGCCGCTCCGACCATACCACCGCCGCAAACGATAACTTCGTAACGCTCTGTCATTATCTTTTCACCTGTCATGATAAGCGAGGTAAACGCCCAGCCAACCCCATCGCATGACGGGTAAGCAAGGTTTTTGCAGCAGGAAGATGATCCATTAACGCCAGTCCGATGTTTCTTGCAGCGGAAATCGCCAACCAGTCATTGGAAAAAATTCGCACCACACCATCGGTAAAGCTGATAGTTCGGTCATGATCTTTCTGCCGTGCGTTTGAGTAAGCGCTCAAGAAATCGGCTGAACCAATATCTTGCCTGGCTTCATGTTGCCTGATGATCATTTCGGCTAACTGCACGACATCGCGTAGACCCAAATTAAAACCTTGTCCTGCAACCGGATGCAATTGATGAACCGCATTACCGATAATGACAGTCCGGGCAGCGGTCATATTTTCTGCGCGTATCAACGACAGCGGAAAGGCGCGCCGGGGAGCGACCAGGCTGAATTCACCTAATTTGTAACCAAAGCACTGCTGAAGCTCCGCTAAAAAGTCCGCCTCGCTGCCGGACATTAGCGCCGCTGCATCTTCATTGGAACGCGTCCAGACAACCGCACAATGATTTTTATCAACCGGCAGCAAAGCCAAAGGTCCTGAACGAGTAAACCGCTCAAAAGCGATATTATTATGGGACAGTGATGATTTTATAGTGGTAACCAGCGCCGTCTGCCGGTATTCAGTGACGTGCTGTCCTATTTCCAACAACTTGCGTACCGAAGAATTGCCGCCATCAGCACCCACCAATAATTTGGCCGACACACTAAACGCTTCCTCTCCGCGTTTCAGACTGACATTGATCATTGAATTACCAGCCATCAAACCGACCAAGCGGGCAGGACAAATAAGTGTTATACCGGCCTCAGCAACCAAACCGGCTACGTGCGCTTCAATGTCCCGCGCCGTAATAACATAACCTAATGCATCTACCTGTTCTTTTTGGGCGGAAAGCCTGACTTTTCCAAAATGACCTTGATCGGAAACATGAATGTTCTTGATAGCTGTGGCGGAATCATGAATACCCTGCCAGATTCCCAGTCGCTCAAACATTTTGACGGTACCGGCTGCCAAGGCCAGAGCTCTGTCGCCAGCAGGAGAGTTATATTGTTGTTCACGTGTATTCGCTTCAACAATGGCAATCTTCAACCCGGTATTTTTTAAGGCCAAAGCCAAGCAGTTACCTGCCAAACCTCCGCCTGCAATCAATAAATCATAATCATGTTGCATCAGTTTGCCTGCATTATGTTTTCAATGTCTGCAATAGTTTTAGGCGCACTACTGGTCAAAACCTCATACCCCTGAGCAGTAACCAGAATATCGTCTTCAATACGAATACCTATGCCACGCCATTGCTCATCGACTGTCATGCAATCAACTGGAATATATAAACCCGGCTCGATAGTAAGCACCATACCGGCTTCGAGCAAACGCCATTCTTTATCAACTTTGTAATCACCAACATCATGCACATCCATACCTAACCAATGGCCGATTCGGTGCATATAAAACTGTTTGTATTTTTCATCCTTGATCAGCTTGGACACTCTGCCTTTAAGTAAACCTAATGACACCAAGCCCTTGGTTAACACTTCAACCGAAGCATCATGCGCCAAATGCCATGACAAGCCGGGCTTGATCTGTTCAATGGCCGCCGCCTGGGCATCCAAAACCAATTGGTAAAGCTTTTTTTGTGGCTCGCTAAACCGCCCGGAAACAGGAAAAGTTCGGGTGATATCAGCGGCGTAATGATCACACTCAGCACCCGCGTCAATCAGTAATAAATCACCGGCTTTTAATTTATCGTTATTTTCAGTGTAATGCAAAACGCAGGCATTTTTGCCGCCCGCCACTATTGAGGGATAAGCAACCGCACGCAAGCCATCCTGAATAAAATGATAAATAATTTCAGCTTCTATCTGATATTCATAAAGTCCAGGTTTGCATTTTTGCATCGCTTTAATATGCGCATTAGCAGACACTTCGGCCGCACGACGCATCAGTAAAAGTTCTTCGGAACTCTTGAAAAGACGCATTTCATGTAAGACATGTTCCAGGGAAACCAGCTCACCAGGCGCATTGACGCCGGTTCTGGACTGACTGCGGATATTATTTATCCAGACCAATAAACTGTGGTCGAGATCAGAATCCCGGCCCATCGGGTAATACACCTTGCCTTTGTCTTCCAGCATGCCCGGTAAAATATCATCCAGGTCATCGATAGGAAAAGAATCATCGGCCTTATAATGTTTGGTTGCGCCTTCTAGTCCTGCGTGAGCGCCTTCCCATAATGCCTTTTTTTCATCAAATTCACGACAAAACAAAATATATTCACCCTGTTTTCGTCCGGGGATAAAAACAGCCAGGGAATCAGGCTCGTTAAAGCCGGTTAAATAATAAAAATCGCTATCCTGACGAAAGGGATAATCCACGTCCCGGTTACGCGTTCGGGTCGACGCACTGCCTATTAAAGCAATATTGCCGATGCCGATGTGTTGCATTAATTGCTTGCGACGTTTTTTAAATTCAGTTTGTTTCATTTTATAATCAGGTTCAAGTTAAAAGGTTCAAGGTGATTATTAAAAATAATTTTAACTTTAACCTTGTGTCTTGGGCCTTTCATCTATGGTATTTATTTCGCTCCGCAATAACAAAACTGCCGATCTGATGTATTCAGATATTTCCATGAAATCACTTTCATCTTCCTCACCTTCTGCCTCAGTATCAAGTTTGGTAAACTCGACAATGTCTTTCAGGATTTCCGTCGCTTCCTTAGACCACTCAGAGGAGTCATGCGCAAAACTGATACCCATTAAAAATCCCTGACACCAATAGCTTAAGGCTTCGACCTGCTCACTCAATAATGCCTCATCATCACTTGGCAAAAGCAAATCAAAGTCAAAGTCATCGCTAGTTAACTGGCTTTGCGTAATCTCAAACAAATCTTCTAATGTCGCAAGATCATTGTTATCAACCTCTGCGCCATGTAAAAAGAACTCGGCTAACCAGGTATCACTTTGCGTCTGCTCATTGATACACAACATGCCCGTCGCCATACCGTGAGCTTGTGCGGCCGAAAGTTCAGCATCGCTTTTTACAACTATTTCATTAATTATTGGGTAAGACATAGATTCCATATAATAATTTCACTATCGCGTACTAAAAATATCGCTTATGCTACCATTGATTATTAACTTGTATAATATTTGTTAATATTGAATCATCGGGTAAAGGCGTAAAATATTGCGTATCAACTTGCTTGCAATAATCTAGTTATCACCATGACACAATCAACTCAATCTTTAGAATTAAAAAACCTCGAAGCGAAGCTGGATAAGCTTATTGAGCAGTACGCCAACGTCACAAATGAAAATAAATCGCTTAAAACCAGGCAAGACTCTTTAGTGCGTGAAAAAGCCAAGCTTCTGGAAAAAACCACACTGGCCAGAACCCGGGTTGAAGCGATGATTAGTCGACTGAAAGCAATGGAGAACGGATCATGAACAAAAAGCCAATACCTGTATCTCTGACCATTATGGGCAAAGAATACAAAATTGCCTGCGCACCAGATGAGCAAAGCGATCTGCTCCAGTCAGCCCAAAATCTGGATGTGCAAATGCGTCAAATGCGTGACTCTGGCAAAGTAGCGGGAGCGGATAAAATCGCGGTGATGGCGGCGCTTAATTTGGCTCATGAGTTACAGCTGATGAAAACCCAGAACGAAATGCTCAATAAAACCTTGAGTGAATGTCTAACAAAAATGAGCCACAAAATAGAAAACATTTTAGAAAATCAGTAAACCCCGCTACACTATCTGTTCGCATCTCCTGCGGCGTTCGAGAGTGTGCTGGGTGTTTCCTGAACCTGTTTTTACCCCGGGGGCAGATTCCGGTTTTGGTGTGCATGCCCGTTTTATACGGGAAGCCTGATTTTCCGACCATGTCCCCACTTGAACCTTCGGTTCAAGGACGAAAGCACATTACGGCGCAGGCGGGAGATGCACCATAAAAATGCCTGCCGCACACTAACCCACCTCGAAATAAATAATCATGAATTACTGGCTAATGAAATCCGAACCGGATACGTTCGGGATTAATGATCTGATTAACCGACCTGACCAAACCGAACATTGGGATGGCGTACGTAATTATCAGGCGAGAAACATGATGCGTGACGAGATGAAGCTGGGTGACCAGGTGTTCTTTTATCATTCCAATTGTGAATTGCCCGGTATCGTCGGCATTATGGAAATTGTTAAAGAAGGCTACCCTGATTTTCTTGCCTTCGATCCTGATGACCCGCATTTTGATCCCAAAAGTGACCCCCAAAACCCTCGCTGGATGATGGTCGACGTTAAATTTGTCAAAACCTTGTGTCGCACCCTCAGCCTTAAAGAATTAAAGCCCCATGAACAACTCGCAGACCTTGCCCTGGTGAGACGTGGCAATCGCTTATCGATTATGCCCGTGAGTAAAGACCAATGGGATTACATTCTTTCACTGGAATAAGTCAGCTCAACTTAAAACCAAATCTTTTCAACAAGAAAAACAGTCATCAGTTTAGCGGAACAGGCAAAAACTGCGACCACTTAACCTCACCACCGGCTTGATCCTTGGTAGGCAGTTTTGACAAATTCCAACCGCCGCCCAAAGCTTGGGCCAGCAAGACGGAAGCATTCAGACGCTGTCCCTGAAGATCGACAGCGGTTTTCTCATTCGCAAGCGCCGCTGTCTGACTCACCATCACATTCAGATAACTGACAATCCCCGCCTTATATTGATTGGTCGTTAACTCAACCGCTTTGTGCGCGGCCTCTACGGCTTTGTTCTGCACCTGCGCTTCTTGTTCCAAAATTCGCAAGGCCGCCAAATTGTCTTCAACCTGTTGAAATCCAGTCAATACAGCCAGACGATAAGCCGCTGCACTGGCATCATAATTATCGATCGATTGTTGCATCTTTGCAGCCCGAGAGCCGCCGTCAAACAAAGGTAACGCCAAAGCAGCCGGCCCCAAGGCCCAATAACGTGCGCCCTGCGTTAACACATTTGAAAGTAGCGTGGCTTGTTGACCATCGGAAGCAGCCAGATTCAGATTCGGGAAATAGGCCGCTTTGGCTACGCCAATTTGTGCATTGGCAGAAGCCGCCGCGCGCTCAGCCGCAGCGATGTCGGGTCTGCGTTCCAATAATTGTGACGGAAGGCTTACCGGAATTGAAGGCAAGTGCGTATTAAACGGAGCAATCGTTATGTTAAGTTCAGACGGAGGCTTGCCGATTAACACTGCAATGGCGTGCTCAAGTTGCGCTCTTTGCACACCTAGATTAATCGCTTGTGCCCGTGCCGACTCCAACTGTGTTTCAGCCTGGACGACTTCAGCTTTTGCCGCTATACCAGCCGCATAACGATTTTGGGTGATGTTAATCGTTTTATCGTAGGTCGCTATAGTGTCGTTCAAGAGTTTTGTTTGGGCATCCAACAACCTCAGTTGAAAGTAACTTTGGGCCAGGGTAGTTTGGGTGGTTAAACGCAGAGCCTGCAAGGCACCTGCACTGGCTTGGGCGCCAGCTTCACTGGCTTCAACCTGTCTCCGCACGCCGCCCCATAAATCCGGCGCCCAAGCGGCACTGACTACTCCGCCAAACAGATATTTGACGCCAGAAACGGCCACACTCTGACCGCTGGCGGCACGAAAACGATTGACCGTTGCCGTCGTTGTAGCCGTAGGAAAATAAGCGGCAGCGGCAGATTGCACCAGCGACTGCGCCTGCCGATATTGAGCTTCGGCCTGAGCGATAGACTGATTGGCAATATTGACCTGCTCTTCCAAAACATTGAGTTGAGCATCTTTAAAGATTTCCCACCACTTGTCTGGCAACACATTATCCAGCGGCTGAGCTTGTTTCCAGCCCTTAAGCTCTTTGAACTCTTCAGGCTTGGCGGCCTGAGGACGCACATAATCGGGGCCCACGGTGCAACCCGCCAAATGTACAGTCAATAATGAAAAAATCAACGTTGGTATAGTGCAACTATTCATGGAAATCTATACAAGTTTATCCGCCAAGGGCGGGGTGCGGTTAAGAAAACGACGGTGAAACCAAAGCCGAAAACGATCAAGATAAATATAAACGACTGGCGTGGTGTACAAGGTCAACAGTTGACTAAAAACCAAACCACCGACGATTGAAATACCCAACGGTTGACGCAGTTCCGCTCCGTAACCGCTGCCTAAAGCCAGCGGCAAAGCTCCGAAAAGCGCGGCCAATGTTGTCATCATAATCGGTCTGAAACGCAGCGCACAGGCTTGAAAAATAGCCTCACGCGAATCCAAACCCAGCTCGCGTTCGGCATACAAGGCAAAATCAATCATCATGATGGCATTCTTTTTGACGATACCGATCAGTAAAATCACCCCGATCAAAGCAATGATGCTGAACTCGGTATCGCACGCCATCAATGCCAATAAGGCGCCAACGCCCGCCGAGGGCAAGGTCGAAAGAATGGTTAGCGGATGAATATAACTTTCATACAAAACTCCCAGCACGATATAAATACTTACCAAGGCCGCCAAGATAAGCCAGGGCTGATTGCGTAACGATTCCTTAAAAGCTTTGGCCGAACCCTGAAAACTGCCTTGCACCGCAACCGGTACGCCAATATCGCGCAGGGTTTTTTCGATCAACACGGTAGCGGCAGATAAAGAAGTGCCGGACTGCAAATTAAACGACAAGGTCGCTGCTGCAAACTGGCCTTGATGGTTAACCGATAACGGTGTGGTGGTCGGTGCAAAACTGGCCAAGGCCGATAACGGCACTTGTCGCGCAACGACTTGTTCGCCGGTCGGCAAACGCGAAGCTGGCACATTGATATAAACTTGCTTCAAAGCCTCCGAACTTTGCCAATATTCAGGAGCCAATTCCATTACCACCCGATATTGATTGAGCGGATTATAGATCACCGAGACCTGGCGCTGCCCGAAAGCATTATTCAAGCTGGCATCGATCATCGCTTGGCTGATGCCATAACGCGAAGCCATGTCACGATCAACCACCAAACCGATCTGTTGACCTTTTTCCTGTTGACTGGTATTAACATCACTCAGTTCCGGAAGCTTGGACAAAGCCGCAATCACTTTTGGCATCCATTCCCGAAGCTGGCCTAAATCATCGGATTGCAAAGCATAATCAAAGGAAGCAAACGAAGGTCGACCGCCAATTCGCAATTCTTGCGCCGGAGTCAGATGCAGGCTTGCGCCGGGAATCCGTTTAACTTGTTCGCGTAAACGATCCTGCACTTTTTCAATAGGATCGCGTTCATTATGCGGCTTAAGCACTACAAAAACACGAGCACTATTGCCCCCGGAATTAGCGCCGCCAAACCCGGCGACATGCGTTACAGCAGGATCTTTCATCAACAATTCTGAAAATTCGGAAAGCTTTTTTTGCAAAGCCCAAAAAGATGAACCCTGATCGGTTTGAATCTCTCCCATCAAGCGACCGCCGTCTTGTGAAGGGAAAAAACCTTTATCAATGATTGTGTACAAATAAATATTCAAACCAATAGTGGCCAGTAAAATCAACATCATGATACGGCTGTGTCTTAGCGCCCAACGCAAAGTATGTTCATAGAAACGCTGCATCCCGCTCAATACGAGCCCTATACTTTGATAAATACGACCATGCTTCGGCGTTTCATTCCCCAACCACCTTGCGCAGAGCATTGGCGTAACGGTCAACGAGATTAACAAAGACACCAATACCGCCGCCGACAGCGTCACCGCAAACTCTCTGAACAATCGACCGACCACCCCGCCCATAAGCAATATCGGCAAGAATACCGCTATCAACGATATGCTCATCGCCATGACCGTAAAGCTAACTTCCCTGGATGCCAAAAGCGCCGCCTTAAAAGGTCGCACGCCTTTTTCGATATGGCGACTGGTATTTTCCAAAACCACAATCGCGTCATCAACGACAAAACCGGTGGAAATGGTCAACGCCATCAAGGTCAGATTATTTAGACTGTAATCGAACAAATACATCACCGCACAAGCGCCCAGCAAGGAAACCGGCACTGCAATAACCGGCACCAGCATCGAACGAAAATTTCGCAAAAACACCAGCACTACCAAAATCACCAGGGCAATTGCGATTAACAGACTGCGCTCAACCTCGGTAATGGACGCCCGAATACTGAGCGAGCGGTCAATCACCACTGATAAATCAATGGTGCTGGGAATGGTGGCGCGTAATTCCGGCAACAAAGCCTGAACCTGATTGACGGTTTCAATCACATTGGCAATCGGTTGTTTCCTGATAATCAGCAACACTGAAGGTTTGCCGTTTTTTATTCCTGTATTACGCAAATCTTCCACCGAATCAACCACCTCGCCCACATCGGAAATTCTGACCGCCGCGCCTTTTTTATAGCTGACAATCAACGGCAAATAATCGGTAGCTTTACGCGCCTGATCGTTGGCCTGAATCTGCCAGCGTTGCCCTCCGTCTTCCATAACACCTTTGGGACGCGCCAAATTGGTCTGGGTGATGGTGGTTCTGACATCCTCCAGACCAATACCATATTTAGTTAACGCATTGGGGTTTAGCTCGACCCGCACCGCCGGTAAAGCTGCACCGCCAATCTGCACTTGCCCGATGCCGGGAATCTGGGAGATTTTTTGCGCCAAAATGGTCGAAGCAACATCGTACATCTGACCTCGACTCTGGCTTTCTGAAGTCAGCGCCAGCACCAGAATCGGCGAATCACCAGGATTATCGCGCCGGTAACTGGGACGATTGGGCATACTGGTCGGCAATAAACTGGCTGCAGCATTAATCGCCGCCTGCACATCGCGGCAAGCGCCATTGATGTCGCGATTTAAATCAAATTGCAAAGTAATCTGAGACGAGCCCTGCGAACTGCTTGACGTCATTTCGGTAATCCCGGCAATTCGTCCCAAAGCCCGCTCTAAGGGCGTTGCAACCGTTGCCGCCATGGTTTCTGCACTGGCACCGGGTAACTGGGCTTGTACGCTGACCGTCGGAAAATCCACCTGCGGCAACGATGCCACCGGCAGATTCAAAAAAGCCAGTACACCCACCAGCGCAATGGCCAACATCAGCAAAGTTGTGGCAACCGGTCGATAAATAAACAGCGCCGACAGATTCATCACAGCGTCCCGTCGTGTTCAGCCGATTCAGCGGGATTAAGTTTTAACCACGCAACAACGCGCTTCGCCAAACTGTCCATCCATAAATAAATCACCGGCGTGGTGTACAAGGTCAATAACTGGCTGACCAGCAATCCGCCCACCATGGTAATTCCCAATGGATGACGCAGCTCCGAACCAACGCCACTGCCGAGCATCAGAGGTAACGCTCCAAGCAGGGCCGATAAAGTGGTCATAATAATCGGTCGAAACCGCAGCAAACAGGCTTGGTAAATCGCCTCTTCCGGCGCCAAGCCCTGTTTACGCTCGGCTTCCAGCGCAAAGTCGATCATCATGATCGCATTCTTTTTTACAATGCCAATCAACAAAATAATGCCGATAATGCCGATAATGCCCAAATCGTTTCCAGAAATCAGTAACGCCAACAATGCTCCGACTCCAGCAGACGGCAAGGTTGATAAAATGGTAAACGGGTGAATATAACTTTCGTACAACACGCCCAGCACGATATAAACAGTGATGATAGCGGCCAGAATCAACCACAATGTATTGTCCAGTGAAGCTTCAAACGCCAAAGCCGCGCCTTGATAACTGGTACGAATGCTTAACGGCAAACCGATTTCCTGTTTAACGCGGTCGATCGCTTTGACCGCATCGCCCAACGCCACGCCGGGCGCCAGATTAAACGATAAAGTCGCAACCGGAAACTGATCCAGATGGTTGATGGACAACGGTGTTGGCCGTTCCGATATTTCAGCTATCGCGGATAACGGAACCTGCGTGCCGTTACTCGAAGGAATCCGTAAATCGTTAAGCGTTTCTGGCGTTGTTTGCGTAGCCGGATCGACTTCCAACACCACCCGATACTGATTTGACTGGGTAAAAATAGTCGACACCAAGCGTTGTCCGTAGGCACTGTAAAGCGTGTTATCGATGGCGGCTGTGGTAATTCCAAGACGGCTGGCAGTGCTGCGATCGATATTGACATAAACCTGCCGCCCCTGATCCTGCACATCGCTGGCGACAGCACTGAACTCGGGCAGACCGGACAACTGCTCAACGACCTTATGCGTCCAGAGGGTAAGCTCCTCGGCAGCCGGCGCTTCCAAGGTAAACTGATATTGAGTGCGACTCACCCGGTTTTCCATAGTCAGATCTTGTACCGGCTGCAAATACAGGGTAACGCCGGGCAATTTTTCCAGTTTGGGTTTCAATCTGGCGATAACTTCGGTAGCGTTGACTGATCGTTCGGCATGCGGTTTCAGATTAATCAAAAAACGACCGCTGTTGGGCGTGGTGTTGACACCATCAACGCCAATAAATGAGGACAAACTGTCGACCGCGGGATCTTCCAGGATCAACTTACCCAGTTTTTGCTGATACTCGCCCATTGCCGAGAACGACACATTCTGCGGCGCTTCGGAAATACCCTGAATGATGCCAGTATCCTGAATCGGGAAAAAGCCCTTGGGAATAAAAACATACAGCGCTACGGTCAGTGCTGCCGTGGCAAAAAACACCATCATGGTTAAAGTCTGTCTTTGCAATACCCATTGCAGACTGCGACCATAACCGGCAATTAATTTATCAATACTTCCGGGAGATTTCTGGTCTTTGATGGTCGTTGAGCGTAGTAGTTTGGCGCACATCATCGGCGTCAAGGTTAATGAAATGACCGCAGAAATCAGAATGGCTACCGCCAAAGTGATGGCAAATTCCCTAAACAAACGTCCGACCACATCGCTCATAAACAACAAGGGAATCAGCACCGCAACCAGCGAAAAAGTCAGCGAGATAATGGTAAAGCCAATTTGTTCCGAGCCTTTAAGCGCGGCTTTTAAAGGCGGTTCGCCACGTTCGATATAGCGGGAAATATTTTCGATGACCACAATCGCATCATCAACCACAAAGCCGGTTGCGATGGTCAGCGCCATAAGCGTTAAATTGTTGATACTGAAACCAGCCAGATACATCACCGCAAACGTGCCGATCAACGAAAGTGGCACGGCAATTCCAGGGATGATCGTCGCCGGCACATTACGCAAAAACAGAAAAATCACCATGACCACCAGCGCCACTGCCAACAGCAACTCAAATTGCACATCACGAATCGAAGCGCGGATGGTCAAGGTACGATCGGTGAGCGGCAACACTTCAACGCTAAGCGGCAGCGATGCCTGCAACTTTGGCAGCAAGGCTTTAATGCTATCGACAACTTCCAGCACGTTAGCGCCTGGCTGACGTTGGATATTGACGATAACCGCCGCCTTGTCATTAGCCCAGGCGGCTAGCCGTACGTTTTCCGCGCCGTCGACCACTTGAGCGACATCCGACAGACGCACCGGCCCGCCATTACGATAGGCGACCAAGACATTGCGGTATTCAGCTGCCGAACGTAACTGATCATTGCTGTCAATAATCGCCGAACGCAACGGACCATTGAACATGCCCTTGGGTTGATTAACATTGGCGGCGGCAAGCACTGTGCGCACATCTTCAATACTCAAACCATAAGCAGCGAGCGCTTTGTGATTAACCTGAACCCGCACCGCCGGACGCTGGCCACCACTGATACTGACCAAACCCACGCCCGGCAACTGGGCAATTTTTTGCGCCAAACGGGTGTCGACCAGATCTTCGACTTTAAATAAGGGCAAACCTCCGGAACTGATCGCCAAGGTCATGATCGGCGTATCGGCTGGATTGACTTTGCTGTAAATCGGCGCTTGCGGCAAATCATTAGGTAAAAAATTGCTGGCCGCATTAATCGCCGCTTGTACGGTTTGTTCTGCAATATCCAGATCCAGGGTAAGATTAAATTGCAGGGTAATCACCGAAGCCCCACCGGAGCTGGTCGAAGACATTTGCGTGAGTCCCGGCATTTGCCCGAACTGACGTTCCAGCGGTGCGGTAATCACTGACGTTATGACCTCAGGACTGGCACCGGGATACAAAGTAACAACCTGTAAGGTCGGATAATCAACCTGCGGCAAGGCCGACACCGGCAGCATCCGATAAGCGAGAATTCCCACCAACAACAGCGCCACCATCAACAATGACGTTGCTACCGGCCTTAGAATAAAAAGTCGGGACGGATTAAAACCGGTGCTGGAAGCCGAAGATGGAGTCATTATTAATGCCGATCCTTTTTACGACCCTTGCCTTCAGGCTTGGCCTGGGGGTCTGGAACAGCCGCCACAGCCTTGCCGTCTTTTTGGGCAATATCAACCTGACTGCCTTCGTGTAACCGGTCGGTGCCTTCTACTACCACAATTTCATCCGCAGCCAGATTGCTTTGTACGACCACTTGATTGGCTTCGGTTGGGCCGAGGGTTACGCGACGCAATTCTATGGTTTTATCGGATTTGACCACATATACAAAAGCGCCTTGGATATCGTGCTGAATGGCGGCGCTGGACACCAGTACCACATTGCGCAGCGTATCCAGATGCATTTTGATGTTAACAAACTGATTGGCGAACAGTTTGTGTTCGTTGTTGTCAAATTGCGCCTTTAATTTGAGCGTGCCGGTGGTCGAATCAATCTGGTTGTCGAGCGCCATTAACTTGCCCTCGGCCAGTTTGAGTTTTCCAGCCCGATCATAGGCCGTGATGCTGACGGGTTCGTTGGTGCGCCAGCGTTGAATCACCGTTTGCACCTGATCTTCGGGTTGCGTAAACACCACGCTGATCGGTTGAAGTTGAGTGATGACCGCCAAGCCATTGGCATCACTGGCATGAACAATATTGCCCTGATCGATTTGGCGTAAGCCGACCCGACCCGAAATCGGCGCGGTCAATCGCGCATAAGCCAGTTGCAGTTTAGCGTTATTGACCTGGGCTTTATCCATTTCCACTATGCCTTTATTCTGTTTGACCAAGGCTTCCTGAGTGACAGATTGTTGCGCAGAAATCGAATCTTGTTCCAGCAATAATCGATAACGCCCCCGGTCAATTTCGGCATTTTGTAATAACGCCTCATCGCGTAGCAACTGGCCTTCAGCTTGCTGTAACTGGATTTGAAACGGTCGCGGGTCAATTTCCGCCAGCAAATCACCTTCTTTCATCATTTGGCCTTCGCTAAAGGCGACCTTGATTAATTCGCCATCAACTCGGGGCTTGACGGTTACGGTGCGCAAAGCGGTAACTGTTCCCAAACCGTTAAGATACACGGCAAAATCGCCTAGTCGGGAGGACTCTGTAGCTACCACCACTGGGGCATCGCGTTCGTCATTTTTCTTGCGTTTGCCTTCGCCAAAACCTGATTTACCTTTTGGCTCCGTCGATGACGAATGCTGCTGATAATAAAAACCTCCAGCGGCAAGTGTCAGTAGCAGCAATACGCCGGGGATTACAAAAGTTCGACGTCGATCTTTGGATGAAAGTATTTCGGGGCTAAGCTCTTGGTTCATACAAATCTGCTAAATAAGGGTTTGAGAACGGATACCATGAATTCCGGCCAACGAAAATTGCACAACATGCTCGGCATAAGCCTTGATGTCGCTCAAATCCCGCGAATGATTGAGAACCGGCGGAGCGCTTTGCATGTGTTTTAAGCGCATCAACTGAAAACATTGACCCATGATACTGGCATGACAGTAGTGAATTTGTTGCTCAGTGGCCGCCTCACCGAGACATTCTTTTAATAAATCGAGCATTTGCAGACGTTGCGGATTGATTTCTTTTTCGAGAATATCGGCCAGCAAACGGGTAGGCTGCGCCATTTCCTTATGAATGATCATAAACGAATAGGACTTGTCGTCAGCGAGTCGATTAATCAGCGATTTAATACGTCCAGCCAGTTTTTGTTCCGGCGAGGCCTCGGCCACCAAGCCATGACCGGGCGGATATAAAAGCAGCTCGCGATTAAAAGCAAAGCGCCACGCTTCCAGGTACAAAGTTTCCTTGTCGCGAAAATGATAGTTAACTGAGGCAATATTGGTTTTCGCCTGTGCGCAGATTTCGGCTATGGTTGCATCCTGAAAACCTTTTTCAGCAAAGATTTTACAGGCTGCAGTTAAAAGCCGGTCGCGGGTTTTTTCTGATTTGGTTTTAATGTCGGTCATGCACTTAAGTCTAAACCAGGACCAATCAATAGACCAGTAATTTAAAATATGAAATTGAAATGGGAGTTTTAATTTAAAAACCCATGACAATCACTTTAACCAATTGTTTTAAAGTGATTTATTGTATTTTTCGAATAAGCTTTAACTTATTTATTTTTTAAGGTAGAGTAAATGGCATATATGACATTTTAAAAAGTCAGCGGAATAAGCATGGACAATCTCTATTTAGCGCAAGAAGATATTTGGCAAAAAGTTTTTAAAAATGAAGCCTTGTTAGGGTTATCAGATACTCTACTCTGTGGTGGTACTGCGCTGGCAAGATTCCATCTGCATCATAGAGTTTCTTATGATCTTGATTTTTTTACGCCAACTCGCTTTGACCCGGAAGCCTTGCTAATAAAATTGGGCGCAATCGGAATACAAATCAAAGAACCCGTACTAGAAAACAGGCCGGATTATTGCCGACAATTAACCGGATTAGTTAATAACAGCAGCTACGAACCGGTCAAAATTGAATTTATCGAAGATATTTATCAAGGTATGTTTGACACCATTAACTTAGGACTGGCCAAAACAGAAGTACTTGACGGGCTTTATCATAGAAAGCTGCGCACAGTGTCCGGGGTGTTTACAAAGTCGGGTGACATTAAAGGCAGTCGACAAACGGCCCGAGATACCTTTGATCTTTATGTTCTGAGCAAGTCTGTAGAACCCTTAAGCCATTTTGTTACCCGAATTAACATTCATGGCGCCAATGTTTCAATAGAAGGACTTTGCCGTGGCATTTTAAGCATGCCTTGGCTTGACTTGATGATAGACTTTGACGAACTTGAAACACTTGAGCCATGGACCAACTGTCACATGCCAGAGGTCAAAAGGATGCTTGAAAAACAGTCTCTATATCTACAGCATCAATTAGTGGAGCTTTGACGTGGAAACACTAACTTCAAAAATATGGCAAGAAGCCCGCGTGATTGCTTTTTGGGATCGGCCAAAACTGACTTTTGAAAACTGGCAGAAAGCCACTTTAATAAGGGATGCCCGTGGCGACAACATGCTTAGGCAAAGCATGTTAACAATGGACTGTAGCAGTTTTGTCGAGTTGATTGGTCCGCCGGCATTTATAGCTCATTATCCTGACTGGCGACACCTGTTAACCGACGAAAACCCGCGAACCCTTACCAAGAAATGTATCCTGGATGGGTTATGGTCCTGGCGAGTTTGTGGCACGGTCTACATGAAAAACCCGACACATGCCTGGTTCACACTGACCAAAAAACAAAAAGAGACGTTTTACTGTATTTCCGAATTCGGCTATGAGTCGATTTATCAAGTCGCCAAACGTATGAAGCGTAATTATCGCCGTGTTTATGATGACGTCAAAAAGCTGCTTGAACTTGGTATTATTCAGTCCAGAGAAAAAATTATTAACGGCAGAAAAAATTTTATTGTTGGTGTTTAAACTTTGCTTGGTCATTAACATTTAAAGCACGGACAATAAAATTTTTATCATGTCTATGTATAAAATATATAGTCTCATTCATTGTCTCAATGCGGTTTTTTTTATTGAATAACGTAAAAAATATAAAACCAATAATTCATGTTATTTAATTTCCATACCTAACGGCCATTTGTCGAACAGCATCGTTTTATAACGAACGCTACACCAAAAAAAACAGCTGATCGCCTTAATTAAAAAGGTCCCCCAAAACTTTTTCTTATAACGTTTAATTTATTGCCATTTATATATATTTACGTACAATCAATACTTCAAAATTTGCAGAAATTGCAGCTCATGACCTCGGACAGCTTATGAAAAAAAGTAATCTAATTAATCTTCGGCTAGAAGCAGAAAAAAAACTTCGGGATCTGTCTGCAACTGAACCCGGCGAAAGGTCCCCGGAAGAATTACTATTTGAGCTTCAGGTTCATCAGATTGAACTGGAAATGCAAAACGAAGAATTACGGCAAGTTCAAGTCACATTGGAAGAAGCGCATGATCGTTATTTAGATCTTTATGACAATGCGCCTGTGGCTTATATCTCTGTCTCAGATGCTGGCTTAATTACCCAAATAAATCATGCCGCTGTTGAGCTGTTTGGGCTTGGGCGAAAAGAATTGTTATTAAATTTTTTCGCCACGCTGGTGGCGCCTTATGACAGCGACCGCTGGTATCTTTTTTGCCGAAAATTAACAAAAAATCAGCGGCTCAGTATCGAATTATCGATGCGAGCTTCGAATGATTCCGAATTCTGTGTCCAGCTTAATTGCCGAAAAGAAAAAACGTTGCTGCGCATCACCCTGACCGACATTACCCAAATAAAGCTCCAAGAGGCTGCTGCTGCTGCTGCTGCTGCTGCTGCTGCTGCTGCTGCTGCTGCTGCTGCTGCTGCTGCTGCTGCTGAAAATACTAACTATTCTGCCGAACTTGCAGCGGTTAATGCGGCTGCAACTGCAGCGGCTAGCGCAGCCTCTCTTGCCGCCGCTATCGCTAAAGTTAATGCCGATAATGCATCTGAACTGGCCGAAGTTGCTTCCGCTGCCGCTAAAGTTAATTATGATGTTGCAACTGAGCTTGCAGCAGCCAATGCAAAAAAAGCAACTGCAACGGCCCAAGAACATTTTGATAATGCGGCAAAAATGGCCTCATCAAATGCCGCTGCAGCGGCGGTCTTAGCTGCATCAATTGCTGCTGCAGCAGCCTTAAAGCAAGCGGAGCTTTTAACGGAAAAGACGCTGCTGGCAAAGCTACAAAAAGAAGCCTTTAGTCGTCTCGAAAGAATATCCAGCCAGCTCCCAGGCGCAGTCTATCAATTTCAACTGAATACCGATGGTAGTTATTGCTTTCCATACCTCAGCGCAGGTATTCAGAATATATTTCCGCTTAGTTCACAGGAAGGTGTCGAGGATGAATCAAAAATCTTTGCCTTTCTTCATCCCGACGATCAGGAAGGACTATGGGCCTCGATTCTTGACTCGGCAAAAAACCTGACTCCCTGGCATTACGAGTATCGAATCAAATTGCAAGATGGAATGATAAACTGGCTGCTGGGTAATTCCTTACCGCAACGCGAAGCCAATGGCTCAACGCTCTGGCATGGCTTTATTTCTGACATCACCGAACGCAAGCAAATGGAAAATGCACTCCGTGAAAGTGAATTTGTTTGTAAATTTGCCATCGAGGGTTCAGGGGATGGCTTATGGGACAGGAATTTTCAAACCGACGAAATTACCTACTCCAAGCGTTGGAAGGAAATGTTGGGTTATACCGAAGACGACATCCTGCCTAATCGCCACGAATGGCTTAATCGTATACATCCGGGTGATAAGGAAAGCGTTGACATGGCAATGCAAGCTTATCTAAAGGGACAATCACAAAAATATGCTATTGAGTACCGACTACGCTGCAAAAACGACGACTATATTTGGATTCTGGCACGAGGTATGGTGGTCAGCTATGATAAAAATGGAGTTCCTTTAAGGATGATTGGCACGCACACCGATATTTCCAAACTCAAATATCAGGAACAACAAAGCAAAGAACATTTGGAGCAACTAGCCCATGTCACCCGACTCGGTTTGATGGGAGAAATGGCCTCCGGCATCGCTCATGAGGTCAATCAGCCGCTTTGTGCGGTAACATCTTATGCACAAGTGATTGCTAATCTGATCAAAAAAGAGCCTCTTGACCAAGTAAAGATCTCCGATGTAGCCACAAAAATACAGGAACAGTCTTTAAGAGCCGGTAAGATCATTCATCGCATGAAAAACTTTTGCAAATCCAAGGCCCAAGCAAGATCAACCGTTGACATCAATGCCTTGATTGTCAACTGTGTCGACCTGTGCCATGCCGAGCTGGTTAAGCACAAAGTGCAAGCCATCATGGTGCTGGATGACCAGCTTCCGTTTATTCATGTCGACCCACTGCAAATTGAACAGGTGCTGATTAATTTGATCCGCAACGGTTGCGATGCCTTCCAGGGCATGGCTCTTGAAAAACAACACCTGTTAACCCTAAGCAGTTATCATTCACTTAACAATACGTTGAGTATCAGTGTGGAAGACAATGGCAACGGGATTGAGGAAGATTTGCTGGAAAACATTATGACGCCTTTCTATACCACCAAAACCGAAGGAATGGGGATGGGGTTATCTATTTGTCGCTCACTTATTGAGGCCCATGACGGTACCTTGCTTTTTGATAGCATTTCCGGAAAAGGCACTACGTTTTATTTTACATTACCGATTAGCAGCAAGCCGGAGGCTAATTTTCCTGACTAGGTTCAATATCAATATCCATTAATCTTGTCCAAAAAACGCAAAGTATTTCAGCTTGCCAAATAGTTTCATGATCAATTATTGGGCATCATGTTAATGCGATTCACGTAACATCATAAAAATACTGTAAAATAATTAAACAAGCATAAATAAATTACGCTTGCCCTGTATGACATCCTTCCGATTAATTTAAGGTTGATCGCTATCATTTTTAAGGTGTTTGGGGGTATATTTTTAATCGCAAGGGTTTGATATAAAAGATGAGTGAAGAATACGAGTACGATGATGAGGCCGAAGAATATTACGCAATCCGGCCCAATAAAACACAAATAAAGAAAGATATGGCGGTCATTTTTGCGTTGAGCGAAGAAATGGCTGAGTTGTCATCCGGACAATTGAAGCTGCTTGAGCTTCCAGAAATTATTAATAAGGCCGTTATCGATGCTTCTGGCATGCCGCATAAAGGTGCGAGAAAACGCCAGCTAAAATTTATTACCGGCCAGCTGTTCAAAATTGATATAGAGCCTATTTTAGAGAAATTGGCACGTATCAAAAATAAAAGTGCCCATGCTGTTCGTGAGCATCATGCTGTTGAGCGTTGGCGTGATCGGTTGATTGCAGAAGGAAATGATGCGCTGACAATCTTGCTTTCCGAGCAACCGCAGGCTGATCGGCAGTTATTACGGCAGTTATTGCGTAATGCACAAAAAGAAGCGGAACTGGGTAAACCGCCCAAATCGTCTCGCTTGCTCTATCGCCAACTGAAAGTGTTGTTTCAGGTTGAAGGCGACTTGGATATCGAAGCAGAGCAGGAAGAAGAAGATGATGAGGATGAACAGGATATTGATTAGGCGTTGAGCTTAAACCTTTGTGATCTGGCAAATGTTTGTTTTGCTGGTAACTGACAAGCACTGTAGAGGGTTGGAAGAGTGTTTTTCAACCCAACGCTTAACCAAGCATTAGCTTCTGCCTCTTTTTTGATTTTTTTACCTGTTTAAATTATTACCTGACCTCAAGTTATTTCCATTAAACTGCTTTAGAGTTTGACTGCCAAGAAATATCAATTTTCCGATGCTGTTGAACACAATCTCTAAGATATAAATTTATAAGGCTTTGATAAGGCACCCCAGTGCCTTCAGCCATTTCTTTGAAATACCCGACAACATCCTCACCTAACCGGAAAGTAACTGATTTTTTCAGTTTTGAGGCATAAGGATTTTTTCGGGATTTCATTTGAGAAAGATCGTACTCTGCTTTCATGGTGCGTTACCTTTATAATGATTACATTCGGATTTAGTAGCTTTACGAGAGGATATTATCCTAATCGTATTGCCTGATTCGCGCTCACAATGACAGACCAAGAGCATTCTGGATTCACAACTAAAGCCCAGCATCAAAAAACGATGCTCTTCTCCCGAATGCCGGTCTTCATATTAGCACTGCAAATTCATCATAAAAAACAGACTTGGATTCCTCAAAAGAAATACCCTGCTTTTTCTGATTAGCGGCAGCCTTTTTTGCATCCCATTCAAACTTAATCATGGTTACATTGTATGTACAACAGAGGGCGTTTCAAGCGCTGCCGAACACTTATAACTCAATGCGGTAAATCCGGATAAAACTCAGGATTAAGAAGATCTTCTTGTGCATAGGAATATTGAGCAGGGAAAGCCGATTGATTAATTCCCGACGCTCACTTGCACCCATACTTTCTATCTCCTGGATTAAATGTTTAACGTCTAGCTCAGTCAAATTTCCTGACTTAAGAAGGCCTGCCTGTTGCTGGGTCCAAGCATGAAAATCCAGATCATGAAGTAATGAAGTTGTCATAACGCACTACGCATCGATAAACATTTGTTAATTGTACCATCCTCCTAAAATCATTTCATTTTTGGAAAATAGCGCTGTCAATGTTGATAATTTTAACATAGCAAACCACTTTTACGGACAAAACAGCAAGAATTCACCATAAGCTGACTTATCAACGATAAATTCATTCAATTTTGCCTGCAAACTGAGATTATCTGGTTAATATTGTGATA
>CAILCX010000038.1 GCA_903832775.1 uncultured Methylobacter sp.
GCCTAAGCTCAACCCTGCTGAATACCTTATTCATGAGGTACGACGAAATGGTTTATATAATGTGCCCTGTACATTAACGGTACACGAAAAGGCTGAGCGCATAAAGAATCAATTAGCAAGAGGTTCGCCAATGACCGATTTGCAAATGCGCAATCTACTGGGTTTCATTGCGCGCTCTAAAATCAAACGATTTTAGAATAAGATGGGAGTAATGCTAGGGTTGCAGGACTGTTTGCAACAGGATTCCCATTTCTATTAATTTAGCCAAAGTAGTATTAACAGTTGAAAATGATATATCAAAAACTTCCTTAAAATGATTTACGCTAACTACCGGATCGGCAATTATTAATCCAGTGATCTAGCGTTAAGAATGCTTGCTCCCAATCTACTGGTTTGCTAATGAACCCGTTCATACCAAAATCTAAACATCGCTGGTGATCATTATTGTCGACATTACCGGTCATCGCGATGATAGGTAACATTTTAAAACGCGGATTAGCACGAATACGTTTTGTGGCTTCAAAACCATCCATGATCGGCATCTGACAATCCATCAGCACCGCAGCATAATCATTATCAGCCAGTAAAGCCAAGGCCTCTAGACCATTATTAGCCAGGTCAACCAGCATACCTTCATGACCCATAATATCGGGCATAATCTCTTGTAAAATGAGATTGTCTTCCACTACTAAAACACGGGCATTTAGCAATCCTGGATATTTAACTTCATGCTTCAAAGACGTTTTCGGTAAAACCGTAACCATGGGGTCTAATTCAGCCTTTAAAGTAATCATAAAACTAAAGCAACTACCGACATTTTCCTGGCTTTCAACGCTAATCTGGCTACCCATAGCCTGCACCAGTTGTTTGCTAATAGACAAGCCCAAGCCGGTACCTCCATAAAGACGCGTAGTTGAATTATCCGCTTGATTGAAAGCATCAAATAACTTATTTTTATGGTTCATATCTAAACCGATGCCAGTATCGGTTACCGAAAAGTTCAAACATGCCTGTTCAGCGACTAGGCTTAGCAATTGCACTCTTAGCGTGACACTGCCAGTATGGGTAAATTTAATAGCATTGCTTATCAGATTCAGTAAAACCTGCCCCAAACGTAAGGAATCGCCAATTAATATAGAAGGTATTGACGACTCCACCTCAAAGTTGAGATTAATTTTTTTATCGGCCAATAACGGTGTAGCAACCGTTTTCAGAATTGATATCACTGAATCCAGTTCAAACTGATGATGCTCTAACTCTACTTTACCGGCTTCAAGCTTAGAAAAGTTAAGAATATCATCCAGTATTCCTATCAACCATTTAGCGGAGTTATCAATTTTAGACAGATAATCTTGTTGCTGTGCTGTTAAATCAGTTTGAAGCGTCAAAAAAGCAATACTCATTATAGCGTTGATAGGGGTACGAATTTCATGGCTCATATTAGACAAAAACTGGCTTTTTAATTGCACAGCCTCTTCTGCCTTAGTGGTGCTATTTTTGAGCTTCTCGGTAAGCTGAGCGACCTGCTGGCTAACAGTCTCTTGCATATTCTGTGTCTGATTAACCAGCGCTAGGGTTTTGACTTTAACATCAAATTCGGCCGCTTCTTTATGTTTTTGTAAAATCAGCTCTGCTTCTTTAAGGGTAGTAATATCGGTATGAGTGCCAATCATCCTTAGAGGAAGTCCTTGTTGATCACGACTGACCACCATGCCACGGCCTAGTATCCATTTATAGTTTCCATCCTTGCATTTTAAGCGGTATTCAACTCTGTATATCGATATAGAACCGGCCAAGTAGGCTTGCATAGTACTGGCCACAGTAGCTTGATCATCAGGATGAATGCGCTTTTGCCATTCTTGATTGGTCGGCTGAATATCCTGTTCAGTATAACCCAGCATTTCCTTCCAGCGCGTGGAATAGACGGCATGATCTGTTTTAATATTCCAATCCCAAACACCATCACCAGCACCTTCAAGGGCAAATTTCCAACGTAATTCGCTTTCTTGCAGTGCTTTTTCAGTCTTTTTGCGTTCAGAGATGTCACGAATGGCTGCAAGTATCAATAACTCGTCGTCTACATAAAGGGAAGTTAGTGAGACTTCAGCCGTAAATAGCTCACCGTCATAACACTGGTGTAGCCAGTCAAAACGATGATGACCGTGTTGTTGGGCAATAGCAATCATGACCTGTGCTTTTTCTTTGGAACTTCGTCCGTCCGCTTGAAACTCTGGAGAAATATCCCAAGGAAACAGATTGAGAAATTTAGCTTTTTCAGAGTAGCGAAACTGCTTCAAACAGGCTTCATTACAATTTATGAATTGTTCGTTCTTGAATAACATGGCAGGATCGGCCATGTTATCAAACAGCTTAAAGTAAATGCTGTGTGGCAGGCTAGAATTGAATGGAGAGTGTTTTAAGGAAGGCATAATAGCTAAGTGGGTAATAATTTAAGAAAGCTGAAGTTAATTTATTTATGGCTATGCATGACGAAATATTGTTTAAAATCCTACGTAACTTAATGTATAACCTAACAAATAAGCCTTAAAAAATGTAACTTAATTAATATTAGTTTAAAATAAACACATATTTAGATTCTACCACGAAATAATTTAACTCTAGTTTTTACAAATAAGTAATTGGACACTACAGTGAACAATAAATAGACCCGATCGGATGAGGGATTTTTACTGCATTTAATTCTATATTGGCTTTATTTATTGGGACTGAATGTCACTGATAGGGTGGCAACAAGTGTGAATTTTGCTTTTTTGCAAAATCCAACACTGAAGGTTCAACTAAAAAATAAGCTGGATTTTTCTTGTCTGCACGACAGCCATTGCAACTGTTGCAGACTTCGGTTGAGCGTAACCATCACACCGGTTAATGCCTGTGGAATTGGTTTTTTGTTCAACAGTCGGTTACGACCCAGGCCGTGTCAAAAACAAAATGACCAACACTGGTGGAAATAAATAACCAATTATTGCATTAATTAAGTCAAAAAGTGGGGTCGACAATTAATAATTAACTATTTTTCATAGGTAAGTGGAGTAAATTTAAAAATTTGAAGATTTTTTTATGCGTTTTGACACACCCTGGACCCCTTGCAGTCATTCGCTCCCAATTTACGAATGACTACACTTTCAAACATAGCGGCCAGTCAATATTACTGTAATTGCTGAAAAACTTGTAAGTAGCAGGCCAATGCGGCACCGATCTACGAAAGCAATCAATTGGTCGGTTTTTTGTCGGTGCGAAGTAAACCCAACACTCAGCATGTCCATGCGGCAAATGAGGCTTACTCGTTTTTTCGTGAAGGTAAAGCTGGTAATCTGAAAATACAGGATGGAAAGGTCGTCAAATCCAACTTACTAAGCAAGCTTAATCTTTTTAAGCACCTTAAGATCCAATCTCGTTTTACCCTGGTCATTACACTCCTGTCGTTGCTGTTATTGGTCGTGGGTAGTAAAGGCTTGATTGGCATGGGTAAGGCAAATGAGGGCTTGCGAACCGTGTATGAAAATCGCACGATTACGATAAATCAACTTGCCGCCATCCAAAAACTGTTGATGACTAATCGGTTACGTATCACCGCCAGTCTCATCTCGCCAACCCCCGAGATCATTCAGAAGAACACCGCTGAAGTGGGAAACAACATCGGAAAAATTTCTGAGCTATGGGATGAATATAGGGCTATTGTTCTCCTTCCGAAAGAGAAGATTCTAGCTGACACGTTCGTTGAAAACCGAAAGCACTTTGTTGAAGAAGGTCTGAAACCCGCTGTTGTGGCGTTGCGTTCTAATGAGCTGGTTCTGGCAAACAGCATCATAGTCGATAAAATTCGTCCTTTGTATGAGTCGGTGGACGAAGGACTGCAAAAACTCATGCAACTACAGCAAGATACCGCCAAACTGGAATACGAAACATCACAATCGAATTATGACAAGACCCAGAAAAATTGCATAGGCTTGATCCTGGCGGGTCTGGTAATAATCCTATATTTAGGTATATCCCTAATTCGGTCCATAGTGCGTCCGCTTAATAACGCAGTCAGTCATTTCGGTCAAATCGCCCAGGGGAATTACCAAAACACTATTGACATTGAACGTCAGGATGAAGTTGGCAAGGTACTGGACTCGCTTAAATCAATGCAAACCAAGCTGGGTTTTGATGTCGCCGAGATCAATCGTATCTCCGATGAAAATCTGCGCGTCAAGATTGCCCTGGATAGTATTTGTACTGGCGTGATGATTGCCGACAATGATCGTAACATCGTTTATGTTAACAAAGCCGTACTTAATATTATGGGCAAAAACGAAGCAGAAATACGCGAACAATTACCGAGCTTTTCTATTGCCACATTGTTGGGAACCAATATTGACAGTTTCCACAAAAATCCGTCTCATCAGGCGCAAATGCTGGATTCTTTATCCGGCACCTATAAAGCCAGCATGTTGCTGGGCACTCATTCAATGGTGGTGACCGCCAATCCGATGCGTAATGCACAAGGTCAAAGGCTGGGCACCGTCGCCGAGTGGCTGGATCGAACCGATGAAGTAGCCATAGAACAAGAGGTAGCTGCCATTGTAGAAGCCTCGGTGGTCGGTGATCTTAGCCAGCGTTTGGATTTGCAGGGTAAAGAAGGCTTTATACTGCTACTGGGAACAGGCATGAATCAGCTACTGGAAACTACCGAAAATGCATTGAATGAGGTTGTGCGAGTGCTGGGGGCCTTATCCCGCTGTGATTTGACGCAAACCATTACCAATGATTATTCCGGAACCTTTGGCAAACTTAAGGATGATTCCAATACCACAGTTGAAAAGCTTAAAGACATCATCAGTCAAATTAAGGAAGCCACCGACAGCATAAACACGGCGTCCAAAGAAATCGCCGCCGGCAACAATGATTTATCGCACCGCACTGAAGAGCAGGCCGCCAGGCTGGAGCAAACTGCCGCCAGCATGGAAGAGTTAACGTCTACCGTACAGGCAAACAGTCAAAACGCCATGCATGCCAGGCAACTTGCGGTTGATGCATCTGCAATTGCGGGTAAAGGTGTCGAGGTGATCGGTCAGGTCGTTACCACGATGGAGAGCATCAACAACGCTTCGCGCAAGATTGTCGATATTATCTCAGTGATTGATGGCATCGCTTTCCAGACCAATATTCTGGCCCTCAACGCTGCAGTTGAAGCGGCAAGAGCCGGTGAACATGGACGTGGTTTTGCTGTGGTCGCCGGTTTGGCGCAACGCGCTTCCACCGCCGCTGGAGAAATCAAGCAGCTGATTGGCGATTCGGTGGAAAAAGTGGAGGAAGGCACCAAACAGGTAACGCAAGCCGGAACAACCATGGGCGCAATTGTTAGCTCCATCGTGGGTGTAACAACAATTATGTCCGAAATCAGTGCGGCCTCCGTGGAGCAAACTTCGGGTATCGAACAGGTTAATCAAGCGGTTGCCCAAATGGATGATGTCACTCAACAAAATGCAGCATTGGTAGAGCAAGCGGCGGCTTCAGCAGAGGCACTCGAAGAACAGGCACAAAACCTGTCGATCACAGTCAGTAGTTTTAAAGTGGACAGTAACTTACGGAGCCCCTTGATAAAGACCACAGCATCGGTACAAAAAAATCAGCAAAGACAACAGCCGTCGACTCCCCCTGTTACGGGCAATGGTAACAAACGTTACTCACAACCCGTCAAACCCAACCCAACAGTATTTACTAATAACGATGAATGGGAGGAATTCTAAGTGACCAGGATCGAACAACTTGAGCATGAAATCATTCAAACAATTCGGGAATTAAACGATAGTTTAAGTGCCCAATGTTTGTTGCGCGACACGCTGATAAACAACACAAAAATAATGGTGCAGGTTAGCCAGCAGCTCAAAGATGTACAAGCTTATCTAAAAAATTCTAACGAAACAATAAAGCTGTTCAACCACGAAAATCAGAGTCTTAAAGCATCGGTTGATCTATGGATGAGGCGAGCCATACAGCTGGAGTTTAAGTTTTTGAATGCGGCTGATTCAACAAAAAAAAGACCCTGATCAGCGAAATACAGGCTGAAGTAAAGCGACACAATGCGCATTATTTTTTGTGTGTCCTGTGATCTTAACAAATTACACTTTATTCCTGAAAAATGTCGCTATATAAATTAGTAACACGATGGGCCGAAACGCCGATTAGCTAGTTTTGGTCGTTCTTTGTGGCTCTGGAGCGCAGCAAATTCGAGGTAGATCTATTAAAGGCGCGCAATCGTGCCGAGTCATCGGCTCTGGCCCTCGCCGAAAGAGAAAGCTTTGTCAAGACCGTTACCGATGCCATGCCCGGCCTAGTTGCCTACTGGGATAAAGACTTGCGCTGCCATTTTGCCAACAAGACCTATCTGGAGTGGTTCGGCAAGTTACCGGAAGCCATCATTGGTACCACGCTTCAGGATCTACTAGGCGCGCGTCTGTTCGCCCTAAACGAATCTTATATCGGGTGAGTCGCAGGTTTTTGAATCAACCTTGACCAAGCTAACTTTAATGTCTTTTTGGAAAAAACGATTTACCAAAGATAAGCACTATCCTTTTTTAACAGGTAAATCCTATAAAAGAAAACCATCGCTGTTATTTATGACCCGCTCTTTTTTTAATACTGCTCGCATCATCTGATCCTCTAAAGATCGGGTAATGAAGCGTCTTGGGTGCTATCCGAACTTTAAATAAACCGTTTCATCTGTTCTCTCAAATGATTTTTGTAGATACATTTTACTTGATCAAGCGTTTTTTACACAGTCTGGACCCCTGCAGACATTTACCCCAGCATATTCGGATGACTAGAGTCTCGCGTATTGCGGACAGCCGTTTTCAGGGAGTTAACGGGCAACAGTCATTGAATTATCCGCATTAGATTGTGTTGTTGTATCCATTTTTTTAAACGTAAATATGTTTTTAATAACGACATAACTGACCTTTCCAGTTAGTGCCTGTAGGTATTTATACGTATTGTGTATTTGGTTCTAAGTGCTAATATTTTCGAAGTTTTTCGTAACTTAGCTTTACGTAACTTAAGAGGTTTTATGGGTAACTTCAGCTACTTAAATAACAAGCAAGTAATACAAATGCGAGTAGCCTTGTTTCTTATGTTTTTCTTAGCAATGGCTATTATTAGCCTTTCCTGTAGCAAAAACACCGACCGCCCGATTAGCGTTATCGGCTTTACCTCCATTCAACCGTTTGCCGAGATGCTATCCCAGGAATTCTATAAGGGGCACCCTGAAGCCAACGTGGAAGTTCAGGCGGAAGGCTCGACAGCAGGCATTGAGGCCGTCAGGAGTGAAATTGCCGAGATCGGCATGTGCTCCCTTAACTTGAAAAATGATGAGACGCTTGATTCGGTCACAATTGCCCTGGATGGACTTGCAATCATGGTGCATAGCTCCAATCCGATTGAGCAACTATCGTTACAACAAATTCAAGAAATCTTTATAGGCAAGAGAATTGCTCGTTGGAGTCAGGTCGGCGGCAATGACCTACCGATCTACATAATCACCCGTGAAGAGGATTCCGGAACCCATGAGGCCTTCATGAATCTGGTTATGCATAAGGTACGGATTTCGCGCAAAGCGCTGACACAGGAGTCTAATGGAGCCGTTCGAGAACTGGTCCGTAATGATCCGTCAGCCATCAACTCCATGTCGCAGGACTTAGTCATGGGTGAGGCCAAGATTCTGGATCTGGAGAAGATTCTGGGCGTAAACGGCATAGCACTAAGTCATGCGACAGTTTACTGCGCTGTTTCAACCGCATGAATGATTTGATAGCGGACACCAAAATCCTGGGGCAGATCCTTCTGGACGACGAAAGCATCTTGGGGTCTTCCTTTAAATTAACCAAGCTTCGCAAACTTGTCGGCATTGTATTTCAACGACCCAACCCTTTTCCATTGAGGATTTTCCAGAATGTGGCTTACGATTTAAGAGTTCACGGAATCTATTGCAAGCATACGATCGAAGAGAATGTTGAGTCGGCTCTCCAGGCAACCGGTTTATGGGATGATCTTAAGGACAAGCTCCACATGTCTGCCTTGGAGATTTCACCAGAACAACAGCAATGGTTGTGTAACTCGCGTCTTTTGGCCGTCGAACCAGAGGTTCTGTTAATGGAAGAACCTTGCTCCGCTCTGGACGACATCACCACGATACAAATTGAAGATCTCATGCGGGAATTAGCCACGCGCTACACCATGGTGATTGTTACCCATAACATGTAGCAGGCATCCCGTATTTCAGATGATACCGTTTTCATGCTACTGGGCGATATGGTTAAGTTTGCCCCCACTTTTTGATCTTCTCTTATCCCCTGGACAAACGCACCGAAGCGTATATGGAAGGGCGCTATGGCTAGAAACTACCAGTCCGATCTTGTTGATCTGCTGAGTTGTTTTGTCAGACATTATCAGGATGAATATGTTGGGCTCCAGGCTTGATAACTGACCATGAAAATGATCAAAACTTTTATGAATTAAAGGGGACAATGATTATGAGTGATCAGATTGAAAAACCTATCCTACATTACATCGACGAAGAGCTTAAATATCTTAACACTCTGATCTCCAGGATGGATGAACTGAATTTTAGCCAATTATGCCAATCCTTGGAGTCCTTGAAAAAAGTTGATCCTAATCTGGCGGAACAGGTAATTCATCGTGAGCGAGAGGTAAACCAGCTCGAAGTAAGCGCTGACAGCAAGATTCTAATAATTCTTGCTCGATTTTCCCTCGTTGCCAGCGATCTCCGGTTCGTGATGGCCGTCTCCAGGATTATTAATGATCTTGAACGAATCAGAGACGAAGCTGCCAAAATTGCCAATTTCGTGTTGTTTCTTCATATCGACAATGGTCACGACCCTGCAACCCCACTCGAAGACGTTTATTCTGTGGGTGATTTGGCTATTACTACTTTACAGCACGCGCTACAGGTTCTAGCAGAGCTTGACAGGGGAAAAGCCAAGGCGATTACTCATGATCACAAAGCTTTGGATAACCAGTTCAATGTCAGCGTGCATAGGTTAATGAATAGGCCGCAACCTAAAAATGATTACCAGGTGAGTCATTCCATCCGGGTAGTGCTGATTCTGAAGAGCTTGGAACGTGTGGTTGATCATGCTCAGAACCTCGCGGAATCAGTCATCTTCCAGATGACCGGGAAAGACTTTCGACACCAGTTTCCGGATTATGATCAGGAGTATCTGTATGCCAATCAGAAAGCCGAATGTAAATCTTCTGAGGACTAGTAGATCTTGCCATGGTTTTCATTTACATCATTAGGAGGCAAAGAGGAAGAACATGGCAAAAAAACATACAACACTGATATTAATGAAAGCGCAAAAGGCATAACAAAAAACTTTAGAATAATAACCTAATACGTGTAGAACAGCTTAAACTGAAAAAAAATAGCAGATATGACAACACAAGACATTGCCACACAATCGATGAATTTGAACTCTGTTTTAACTAAACAGGCAAAAGGCAGGCCCAACGAAATCTCCGTCACAGTTGAAAATTTGAATCTTTTTTATGGGCAACAACAGGCTTTGTATAGTGTTAATATGGAAATACCCAAGAAAATGGTTACCGCTTATATCGGCCCCAGCGGTTGTGGAAAATCAACGCTATTATGCTGTATTAACAGGATGAATGATCTGGTAGATAACGTCACCATAGAAGGCAAGGTTCTACTGGAAAATGACGATATCTACCATAAATCGGTTGATGTGTCGGACTTGCGCAGACGGATCGGCATGGTATTTCAAAAACCTAATCCTTTCCCCAAATCGATTTTTGAAAATGTAGCTTATGGGCTCAGAATTCAAGGTGTAAATGACAAACAAATATTGAATGAAACGGTTGAGCATGCCCTTCGTAGCGCAGCCTTATGGGATGAAATGAAAGACCGCCTGAATGATAATGCCTTGGGCATTTCTGGTGGACAACAGCAGCGTTTGGTTATTGCCAGAGCCATTGCGATTGAACCTGAAGTGCTGTTACTGGATGAACCTGCATCAGCGCTGGATCCCATATCAACTCTAAAAATTGAAGAATTGATCAATGAGCTTAAAGAAAAATACACAATCGTTATAGTGACGCACAACATGCAACAAGCTGCCCGTGTATCCGATCATACGGCCTTTATGTATATGGGCAAATTGATTGAAATGAGTACAACCAGAAAGTTATTTACCAACCCTCAAAACAAACTGACCGAAGATTACATCTCCGGTCGTTACGGCTAACAGGAGCTAACAATGGAAAACATTAAAATTGGGCACCACATATCAGGCAAGTTTAATAATGAACTTGAAGACATGCGCAACAAAGTCCTGACAATGGGTGGTTTGGTTGAACAACAAATTAAACGGGCAGTTACCGCTTTCTCAACAGCCGACCTGGAAATGGCCGAACAGGTCATTAAGCTGGATGATCAGGTCGATACGCTGGAAATTGCAATAGATCATGAATGTATGCAGATTCTGGCATTGAGGCAACCTGCTGCGTTCGATTTAAGATTGCTAGTTACTGCCATCAAAATTGTTAATGAGCTTGAACGCGTTGGTGATCTAGCCGAACGCATCGCTAAAATGGCAATTCAACTGTCCGAAACCGGATCCAACAACAGGCATGAGCACTATTTTGAATTGGTGCACATGGCTGACCTGGTCGAGAATATGTTGCACGGGGCCCTGAATGTCTTTGCCAGAATGAATGTAGAAGACGTGACCTTAATTATGGATATGGATGAAAATGTCGATCGAGAATACGCTAGTATTATCCGGCAACTGATTACGCGAATGATGGAAGACCAAAGAAACATTACCCGAATGCTCGATGTGCTGTGGGTTGCCCGCGCACTCGAACGAATTGGCGATCGTGCTTGCAATATCTGCGAACATTTGGTTTATATGGTTAAGGGCGAAGACGTGCGGCATTTGACCCAGGCGGAACTGAAAATGCCAAAAAAACAAAACCTCTCTAATTAATATCTTGTTAATTGGTTAATAACTCGGCGCACTCGCCAAAGGAGCCTGTATTAACGACCCAATTTTTGTCTGGTTACAATTCTTCGCATGCCTATTAATAGTTGGCTTTGCGGGGGTAAAATTAACTGTTTATGGAGACGCCATATCAGATAAAACCGGCTTGGGCGGAAATTGGATAGGCTTTTTGTTGATAGGTACAATCACTTCCGTGCCTGAATTAGCCAGCGGAATAAGCGCCGTAACTTTGGCTGATGCACCCGATGTTGCAGTGGGTGCCATTTTTGGTGCCTGCATTTTTAATCTGGCCATTATTGTTATTCTGGATCTTTTGTATCGAAAAGGATCGTTATTTACCTCATCCAGTCAAGGCCATATTCTTTCCGCTGCCTTTGGTATTGTCATGATTGGCTTTAACGGTTTGGGAATAACCTTGGCCTTAAATAAAGAAGCGATAACTTTTGGTCGTATCGGCGTTTTTAGTCCAGTAATATTGGCGGTGTATGTGGTCGCGATTTATACGGTCTTCAATTACGAAAGTCGTCAAATCAAAATCTACACCGAACAGGAACCGGATGCTTTTCCTGAACTTTCGCTGCACGCCGTTATCTTAAGATACATAGCGGCCGCTTTAATTGTAGTAGTTACAGGTATTTGGCTACCTATGGTAGCCAAGCATATAGCGCTGATCATGCACTGGCATGAAAGTTTTGTCGGCACCTTGCTGGTCGCTTTTATCACAACAGTTCCGGAAATGACTGTTGCAATAACAGCAATTAGAATTAATGCCTTAAATATGGCTATTGGTGGTATTTTTGGTAGTAATCTGATGAATAACGCGATTCTTGCCATCGAAGATATTGTCTATCCCTATGGCCCGATTTTTTCAAAAGTTTCGCCAGTTCATGGCATTTCGATTGTGACCGCATTAATTATGACCGGGATTGCCATCATTGGTTTGTTTTTCCGTCCTGAACAACGCATATTGAAATTGATTGGTTGGGTCAGTTGGGTATTGTTATCGCTAATTTTAATCAATTCCTATTTTATGTATATGAACGGTCAAAGTAGTTGAAAAGCTTGTAAAATAAATTTGTAAAAATCCATGTTGATCCGTGGCTAAATAATTACGTTTATTTTTGGATGACAACAATGAAAACTTCTACGCAAGATAAAAAACCGCAAGATTATTTGCTGATTGTTAATGACAAGGTTCCGGGGCGAACTCGCATTAATGTGCCCGGCCTGTATCGCAATGACCGCCTTCGCGCGAACCTGGAATCGAAATTAACAGTTCTTGATGAAATCAGACTGGTGCGAGCCAACACCTTAACCGGCAATCTGCTGGTCGAATATATTGCCCCCCGACATACCCGTGAAATGCCCGTCAGTATTGCCCAATTGCTTGAAGCTGAATTGGGTTTCCCAATTATTCGTCATACTGAAACTGTTGATAGACCTAAAAAAACAGACCAAAAAAAGCCCAAAAATGCGTTGCGACTGACTCGAACCACAGAAAAACAGGCACTCGCTCAACCGTTACAGTTATGGCATACGCTTACCGGCGTCAGAGTTATTAATGTTTTACAGGGAAGCGAACAAGGTCTGACTCAAGAAGACGCTGCCCAAAGGCTTGCAAAATATGGCAGTAATCAATTATCCGAGCAGATCAGGCGCTCCTCTTTACAAATGTTTTTTGAACAATTTGTTTCGGCTCCGGTCGCGATGCTGGGTGTCGCTGCAGTTATTTCCCTGGCGACAGGCGGCTTTGTCGATACGGTGGTGATAGTTACTGTAGTTATGATTAATTCAACCATTGGCTTCGTAACCGAAAAATCCGCAGAAAAAACCATTAATGCACTGGGCCAATTGACTCCGGAAACAACCACCGTTATTCGCGCCGGAAAAAAAATGGAAGTCTCAATGCCAGACGTCGCATTGGGTGACATTCTGGTTCTGACGCCGGGCTCTTATGTAGCAACCGACGCCCGTTTATTGGAGAGTCACCGTTTGACCGTAGATGAATCGCCATTAACCGGAGAGAGCCTTCCCGTTACTAAAAACCATGATTTCCTGGGCGAAGAAGATACAGCTTTGGGCGATCGACTCAACATGATTTACATGGGCACCACAGTGACCGGCGGTAACGGTCGGGCAATCGCCGTGGCAACAGGCCCAAACACCGAAATCGGAAAAATTCAGGATCTGGTAGGGGTAACAAAAACACCTACCACACCGATGCAAATACAAATAGATGAGATGGGTATGCAGTTGGCCCTGCTTAGCTCCGGTATCTGCGCGCTTGTTTTTATGGTTGGCCTTTTGCGTGGCCGTCCATTACTGGAAATGTTGATGTCGTCCATTTCTCTGGCGGTTGCTGCAGTTCCAGAGGGTTTGCCAACCGTGGCAACAACAACTCTGGCACTGGGCATAAAGACCATGAAGAGTCGGAAAGTGCTTATTCGCCAGTTGCCAGCCGTAGAAAATCTGGGTTCTGTACAAATCATCTGTCTTGATAAAACTGGAACGCTAACCTTAAATCAAATGAGTGTGGTAGCGCTGCAAACTCTGCAGGTTGATCTACAAGTTAAAGAGGGAGGATTTTATCAGGAAGACACCAGAGTCGCCCCTTATCAAACCGATGAGACCTTGCGACGGATGATGGAAGTACTGGTGTTATGCAATGAATCAATACCGGCTGAGAATGTTTCAGGCTTGTTACAAGGTTCCCCAACCGAAAACGCTCTTCTGCAAATAGCTATTAATGCCGGTGAGGATGTTAATTCTTTAAGACATCAGCGCCCGGCATTAAAGATGGATTACCGCGCTGAAGACAGACCTTATATGGTTTCCGTCCATGCCCTGGAAGACGAACAGTTTTTTACCGCCATTAAAGGCAGTCCACCAGATGTTCTTGCGCTTTGTAATCGCTGCAGCATTAATGGTTATTTCGATGTTTTCTCCGAAGATCAGCGTCAATCAATCTTAACCTCGAACGAAAGGTTGGGGGCTGATGCATTAAGGGTTCTGGGCGTCGCTTTTTGTATTAGCTCGGATATCAACAGTTATAAACAGCAAGAACTGATCTGGCTGGGGCTGGTTGGCATGGAAGATGTGATTCGTCCAGGCATGGCAGACCTAATGAGCCAATTTCACGATGCTGGTATCGAAACCGTCATGATTACCGGTGATCAAAGTTCGACAGCATTGTCCGTAGGAAAAAGGCTGGGCTTGAACGGTGATCAGGGTAAGCCACTGGAAATTATCGACTCTGCACATTTGGACAAATTAGAGCCTTCGGTTCTTGCCGGTCTGGTAGGTCGCACGACTATTTTCTCGCGCGTAAGTCCGGCTCACAAGCTGCTGATTGTGGAAGCCTTGCAACGTAGCGGAAAAGTTGTCGCTATGACCGGTGACGGTATTAATGACAGTCCGGCACTTAAAGCCGCTAATATCGGCGTTACGCTGGGCGAAAAAGGAACGGATGCCGCACGTTCAGTTGCTGATATCATTTTGGAAGAAGACGATTTAAAAACAATGGTGACTGCGATACGCGAAGGCCGTGCAATTTATGACAACATTCGTAAAAGTTTACACTTTTTGCTGTCAACCAATCTAAGCGAAATAGAAGTCATGTTGGTGAGTGCGGCTTTGGGCGGTGCCGAAATTCTTAATCCACGGCAATTATTATGGATCAATTTGATAACGGATATTTTCCCCGCTTTGGCTTTAGCTATGGATCCGCCTGAGTTTGATGTGCTTAAACGACCACCGCGTGATCCGAATACCGCTATTGTCAGTCGTAGCGATTATGCCAAACTGATCCGTGAATCGGGTTTTATAAGCACCGGCGTTTTAGGCGTTTACGGGTATAGCCTGATGCGCTATGGCCCCGGTCAAAATGCCAGTACCAATGCCTTTATGTCCATCACCATTTCCCAGTTTCTGCATGCCTATCGCAGTCGTTCTGAACATACGTCTGTTTTTGATTTAAAGAATCGTCCTTCCAATCGTTATCTTGACACAGCAATTGGTATTTCAGGATTATTGCAATTGATGGCAGTAGCGGTACCTTCTTTGCGAACACTACTAAGACTAAGTCCCTTAAACGCTTTCGATATCCTTGCCATTTTGGCAGGTTCCAGCCTGCCTTTTCTTGCCAATGAATCCTTTAAAGGACTCAACAAAAACACTTTTACTCAGGACAATAACCATGATCACTGACTTTGTTTTTACCTCACAATCGGTTACCGAAGGTCATCCCGACCGGCTTTGCGATAGCATCAGCGACGCCATTGTTGATGCCTACCTTCGACAAGACCCAACCTCCAGAATCACCGCAGAATGTGCACTATCAAAAAGTGTATTATTTTTAGCTACACGCTTTGCAAGCGAGGCGATTGTTGATAACTCTGAAATAGCCCGTAAAGTTATCAAAAGTGTCGGTTATCGCTCCAAGGATTTTAACGCCTCAGAATGTACGGTAGTAACCAGCCAGATTGAACAATCAAAAACAGCCAGGGAAATGGATTTTTCTGGCGATGATGAAGCTGAAATAGACCAGATTACCGCTTCCCATCAAAGCACAGTGTTTGGTTTTGCCTGTCGTCATACCCCACAATTAATGCCGCTGCCCATCTCGCTGGCAAATCAATTGGCCAGACAACTTTCCAAAGCCAGACGAAATGCCGAGATCAATTATTTATCACCCGATTGCACCACACAGGTAGGCGTCGAGTTCGTGAATGATGCGCCGAATCGCATTAACAGCATTACCCTGGTTATTGGCTGCGAAGACCCCGATTCATTACCTGGCTTTGGACAAATCGAAGAGGATTTACGACATTCTGTGATCAACACGGTTTTCAAAAATGCGTTTATCAAGCCGGACAATTTAACTCGCATTACCATTAACCCTAACGGTCCTTATTTGCGCAGTGGGCCGTCTGCTCACTCCGGCATGACCGGCCGCAAAACCGACAGTGATACCTATGGCAGTTTTGCAAGGCATTGCGGCTCGGCGCTAAGCGGCAAAGGCCCATCACGTATTGATCGGGCCGGTGCATATGCGGCGCGCTATGCCGCAAAAAATATTGTCGCTGCAGGTCTAGCGGAGCAATGTGAGGTTCAGCTGAGTTATAGTATCGGCTATCCCGGGCCGGTCAGTGTTTATTTGACCACCAAAGATACGGGGATTATTAAAGATACAGAAATCCGAAAAAAATTACTCAGACATTTCGATTTCCGCTTGGGCGCTATAATCAGAATATTTGAATTACGGGAACTGACCCAAAAATTTAACGGCGTCTTTTATGAAAAGTTACCCGTCAATGGCCATTTCGGCAATGACAATTTGCCTTGGGAAAAGACCGATAAAGCCGAGTTGCTTGCTGAATAAATGACTAAATACAGATAACTAACTTACCTGGCATCATTAAGAGCAGAGTTTCATACACCTTTTAAAGTCTTAATTTAAAATGGCTTTTTTGGTGCATGGCTCTGCATCTATATAATCTATTGAACCTTGGTTTAATGCTGACCTTCGGCACCATGATCATGGTGGCCTTCAGAATGATGATCACGCGCTCTAGTGTCAGCTCTACTTCGATCAGCACGCGTTCGGGTATCACAATCTTGAGACTCTTTTGCACAAGGTAATGCTGCGGTTTCTTGAGGAATTGCATTGGCAGGAATAACAGCTTCCTCAACCTCTTGTTTTGGAGCATGTTTAACACGTTTTTTATGCTCGGCAGCCTGAGCTGACGAAAAAGCGACTAACAAGCCCAAAAGCAGCGCTGGAGATGCTGCGCCAAACAGTATTTTTCTTAACATTATCATTTTATTGATCCATAGATATTGTGTTATTAAAAGACCCTGCTCCCAAAACAGGAACAGGGTCAAATATTCAAGTAAGGTGATTCCCGGCACGAACTCCCGGGAATCTTAGTCCTTGAAGTCGCTCCGCAAACTAGCGACGTCTACTCATCAAACGACGCATAGTTCCCATCAAACCCGCTGCCAGAGCAATCAAGGCCCACGTTGGCAGAGGCACTGACGTGCTTCCAGTAGCTGGAACGCTAGCAGCAGTTACAGTAAAGCTTTGAGTTGCGCTGTTCGCTAAAATGTAACCCAAGTCTCCAATCTGATTGGCGACAATCGTACAAGTACCTGTAGCAATGGTTGATACCACATTACCAGACACTGAACAAATTAAAGGCGTCAGGCTAGTGTAGCTTACCGAAAGCCCGGAACTGGCAGTAGCAGCCAAAGTCACATTTGATCCGGAAGTGACCGAACCTGGCTGAGTAAAGCTAACCGTTTGGGTATCGCCGGTAGCTGCCTGATAATGAACCGCAGTCTGGGCAAAAGCAGGCGTTGACTCTGCGACACTCGCATTATCGGTGGCAACACTATAGAACTCGTAATAACCAAAGCCACTAGGGAAACTAAAGGCTGTGTTATAACTTGGCGAACTGGTATTAGCTCCGCCTAACTGAGTCCAGGCGCCCCATGTAGTATTATCAGCCGAGTAGCGATAAAAATAAGTCACACCAGCCACAGACGTTGCGGTAGTTTGGGCCGTGACTTGCAATACCGGCATATTGCTGCCGTATTCCTTAGAATCAAAACCATAACTTGGCGCAGTTGCATCAGCAGATCCTTCGGTTACAGGTTTAACGGCCAAAGATACCGTTTTGTCTCCGTTCAGTTCTGTTTGTACAAAAGACGTCACGTTCCAGTTATACCAAAGATTAATATTTCCGGCCGCAAGTGTCTGGGTATCCAGAACGCTACCCAGCGTTGGCTGAGTATTCCAGTTAACACCGGTTTCGGTCCAGGTATCGGTTGCAACACCAACTACCTGTACAGGCAGGGCCGCACCGGTCGATTTCCAGTTCCATAGCTGCAATGATGCAGAAGAAATAGTCGTTCCGGCAGGAATGCCTGAAAGATCAAACTTCAACAAACCACGTTCGTTACCGAAACTACTGGTACTACTGCTTTGGATATAAAGATTGGAATTGGTACCGTAATTGGTAGCAGGACTTCCACTTGCAACCTGGGCATCAGCAACAGGAGTAAGGAAGTAACTTCCACCGTTAAGGCTGGCTGTCGCGCTTAAAGTAATAGGCGCGCTGACCGTTCCACCCAACTGATTAACATATGACTTAACATTCGTCACCGTTGGCAAGGTTTTTGTACTCACAGCTGCAGTGTCAGAACGGAAACGGAAACCATAGCTTTCCATGGTAACAACACCCGAAATAACCAGCGTGTCACCCACATTACCCGGCAATACTTTAGCGGCATAACCGGTTGCGTCCCAGATTTTCAATGACTGGCTGAATTGGTCAGTCACCGTGTCAGCAGTCGCTTTTTTGGCAAGGAATTCAACATAATGGTTTTTGTTGTCGTCATTCAAGAAAGCACTGATAGACGCTTTGTAAACCGGTTTAGCCAAGCTATCATCATGACCAACAATCTTAAACTCGACGCCGTTGGCATAAATACCTTCCTGATCGACGAATTCAGGATTACCGCCAAAGAAGCTGGCTTTACCCCAAGTCTCGATAATATCACCCGGTTTCAAGGCACCTTTTTTAAAGCCTAAGAAACTTCGATACAACTCTTGCTCAGACAAACGGTTGGCTGGATTAACTGCACCGTCAGCATTGACCAAACTGGTTGGAACCTGCGTACTACCGCGACGCGCCAAAGTTTCAGGCGTAGCGCTGACAAAACGAATAAAAGCATCATCGAAAGTCAACTTGGTATCGTTATCATTCATCATGGTAACGACCACACGATAACCGCCTGAATACTCACCATTTAAATGGAAACGGTCACCGCCTATCTTATAAGCCGTCAATAATGTTGGATGCACCTGACGCATAAAATCAGCCAAACTGTCTCTCACTAAAACAGTAGACGTCATTGGGGTTGTATCAGACCAAGTATAACCTGAGGGTGGATGGTCATACATGTAGTTGTTGATACCTACAGTATAGATATGATTCAAATCAATCGGCTGACCGTTAAACTTAATGCTGGTAGGAATACCATCAAACGCAGTTACATCCAGGGCACCCGAGAAACCCGCGTCCATGTGGGTGTCTTTGATGAAATTAACCACTTCCTGACCGGTCATATTGACACGGTAATAGACGTCGTCCGCCCATGGGAAAGTTTCATAGACTTGTTTGTAAGTTACTTGTCCAGCCGGAATATCGGCACGAACACCACCACCTGCTTCCAGGGCAAAATCACATTGTCCAAACACAATGCCGCACTTCCACTGCATGGCATCAGTAATCCATTGACCGGCAGTGTTGTTACCATTCCAGGGATACTCGTCGGCTGACCACCATTTCATGTCGTTATCCAACATCAAGTTGTCAGCAGTGTAACCCACCACTTCATCAACCGGATGTCCGGGGTTAACACTGTTGTAGATAGTCCTCAAATTTTCGACAAAGGCCAGGGCATCAGGATCCGGTGTAATATCGGCATTACGTAACACATGCTGAGTGGCACTGGCATAGCTGCCGTCTGCATTGACATTCAGCTCACCGATAAATTTCATGTAGCTGGCTGATTCTGTAAAAATGGTTTTGTAGTTCAAAGCAGTCGGTTGCCATACAGTGTCCGACCAGGTGTGCCAGTGACCGGTAACCGCAATCTCAGGCACTTTGGCAGTTAATGTATCAGCAAGAACGGGTGTGGTTGGATCAACCAGATTGGCATGACCGTCATGCGTCAGCAAAATAACAACGTCACAATGTTGGTTGTTACGCAGATCATTTACATAATCAGCGATATGACACGCATTGACCGCGTTAGCAGCACCGGTAGGCGTTGTATCCCAGCCGCACTGAACAACCTCGATAGTACTTGCCAAAGACGCGCCAACTACCGCAGATGGTGTAGTGTAGCCGACAATACCAATCTTGGTGCCGTTAACAGTAACGGTTGTCGTTGCCGGAAAGTGTGGTTGATGCGTGGATATATCACGCACGTTGGCAGAAATGACAGGAATGCCGGAATCAAGATGCATCTGCTCCATATTGGTCATGTAACTTAAGTCGCGCACATCATGATTGCCGACCACCAACGCATCGATACCGCGACCGCTACGACCTGGAACCAGTTTAAGCTTGTTGGCCAGCATCGAATAGAATGTGGTCAAACCGCCATTACCGTAGCTGCCTGTCGCTGTACCATTCATATCGCCCAGCGGATTACCTTCAGAGATGTCACCACCGTCCAGAACCAGAGAGTCCGGTTTGCCAGCAGTTAAACTCAGCATTTCGCCTGCTACATAAGCTGCACCACCAACATCTTCAAAACCACCTGGTGTTTTGCTATGCTGATTGATGATCCATTTATGCGGCGTAATACGCGCATGAACGTCATTCATGTGGAAGATTGTGAAAGGGCCGCCAGTGCTGATTGCGGTTTTGCTGGCTGCGCAACTGGCTGTAGTGCCGCCGGTAGTGCTTGCGCAACTCCAGGCCCAGGGGCCAGTACCGGTTACAGTAGAGGCCGTACCTGTTGTACAAAGATTTATGCTTGGAGCAACGGCTACCGTCTGACCGTTACTGCTGCCGCAGGCGCCATTTACAACACCGCTAGCCACACTGACCGTACCGGATATTTCAAGATCATTGGCCGTAGTATTGACAACGTCAAATACATACCAGGTTCCGCCTGTAGCCGTACCACTGTAGTTGACAACACGAAAGGTTACCGTGGTGCTGGCTGGCACGTTTTGCAGAGCGGCAATTCCGCTTAAATCAATGGCGGCAATCGAGCCGCCGCCACTTGTAGAAACGCTATAGCTAACGGTGCTAATGTCAGTGAATGCACCGCTGCCGAGTTGATATTGTACTGTACCACTCGCAGCACCAGTGGCTGATCGACGGTAATCGAATTTACTGATTGAAGTATAGGAAACTTGATAGCCCGCGTTGGCGGCAGCCGTAAAGGTTGCAAACTGATTGGCTGTAACGGCAGCTGCTGCAGAAGCACTGTTCCAGTTAGTGCCACCCCAGCCGCGCGCTGCGCCAGATCCTGATGTAAGTGAACCACTACCTCGGGTTAATCCGCCAACGGTGAGGTTAGCGTCAGTAGCCGATGCTGCCAAAGGGGATGTTCCAAAGTTGTTAGCTCCGCCCGCCAAGGCATGAACATCCCAACCGGCAAGCACAGCTGCCGAAGAGGGATCGGCAAATAATAATGTCGAAAACAGCAAAATTGCTGAACGAACGGGGCGAGGCTTGAAGCGCTCTGATCCCGATCGTATAAGACTTAAAGGGGGCAAATTCATGTATATATTCTCAGTTTTGTAGTGGTGAATTTATTATCATTACCACGCTGTAGCGTGGGAATGCAGCAGACAATGCTCCAGCGTTGCCAACAGCCACGCTAGAGCATGAGAACAACAAACTTAAACTTTACGACGTTTGAAACCGATCATGCCCAGCAGCGCAGAGCCGAATAACCAGATTGCGCCTGGTACGGGAACAGCCGCTATTGAGGAAGGTACATAAACTACGCCACGGAAGGCTGTTTGGTTTGCTGCCGTAGCTAATGTTGTTGCAGAAGCAGTAAATGCAGCGTTATAGCCAGAGCTATCAGTAATAGACACCAATTTCCCACCACCAGCTGCAGTAGTTCCACCCGAACCAGTGGCAAACAGGTTAACAGTCGAACCGTTAACCACACCTGTCAAACCGCGATAAGTATCTGCAGCAGCGCCGACTGTGCCATTGCTGACCCAAGTTGAATTTGCCAGACTGTACTTGGTAATACCGATACCATCATCAGCCACATAGAGTGTATCCAAGTCGGTACCAGTACCGTTCAGATGGGTTAAAAAGAAACTGTAAGGACTGCCTGTGGCAGTAGCAAAACCAGGCAAATTAGTGATAGTTTGTCCTGCTGTTGTAGGTTCGCCAGTACCTACTGTACCCAATCTGATAGCTGTTCCAGAACTGTCAGAAGCAAACAACTGACCATTAAAAATTTCCACCTGACGTATATTCGTTGGAGTTGTACTTAACTGAGTACTGGTTGTTGCACCATCTGTCGTATAACGAACTCCGCCCGCAGCACCAGCAAGCCAGATGTCATTACCATTAGTTGTGACAGCACTACGGATATTGTTACCTGTTGTAGCTGCATCAGTTAAAGCCGTAGTTGTGTCAATGTTACCTGTTGCTACATTATAAATCCCGACGGTTCGATTGACCGCTGAGCTTGCGGTTCCGGCGACATTAAGTGTTCCAGCAACTGCGTTATAGCCAGTCAACGTTACATATTGGCCATTGGGAGAAATAGTCAGTTCGCCTTCAGAAGAGGCTGTTCCGCTGGCCGTTAAGATTTTATTAGAGCCGATGACTGCGCTTGGCATCGCAATTGATTGAATCAGTGTGCCGCTGGTGTTGTATTCATCCAAAAATACCGAAGTAGCAGCGCTGGTTAATGCTGCTGCGCCAGTTCCAATCCGATAAATCAATAAATCACCTGCCGTAACCCCGGCAGCTTGAACACCAGTTGCAGCCAAACCCATGGCAACAACCAGAACTTTTAATTTTAAATGCTGTATTTTTTTCATGTTTAGATCCAAATTTGAAGGTTAATAACTCAGTAACTGCATGATTAAATGGGGCAATTACTTTTATACCAACCTTTTATGACAACTTGCGCTCAAAATGATGACAATTTAGCAACAGAATATCGATGAAATAGTTAAAAACGTGCTAAGCATCCGTTTTTCATTATAAAAATCATGTACGAAAACTAAATTTACAGCGCTAGAACTTGCCTTAAGTAATAAATCATTGAAAGTTAATAAAAAATAGCACTACAAAAATCCATCACTGAAATCAGCGTGAAATATTTTCATAAAGTCACTAAATGCTTGGCCTTTAAGAAAAAATTGTAAGTAAAATTTCGTGAGGATAAAGGGCTTTATGATAAAACGAGGAATAACGACAAAGCGCTAAAAAAACGTTATGAAACTGTAATTAAACAGGGCAATCGCTGGACAAAGCCAACTTCACAATTTGAAATGTTAGTCGCGACGAAGGCGTCGCACCCACAACAGGTTTTTATTTTACAGGACTTATGAAAACATCTTCAGGCTCGCAACAACTCCCGCTGCAATTGAATACACAACCAGGCGGCTAAAACGCCTAACAGCCAGCGTCCACCCATTTCGCAAAACACCATCCAATCGACAAACCAGGGTACTGGCCTTGGTTGGTCGGCAGTCAAAGCAACGTCCTGGAAAGATATTTCCATTTGAGCCAGTAAATGAGCGGGCAAAATCGCCATAACCACTAAAACGGCGGCTAGCAATCCCAAGCCGATCAAAATAGCACGCTGTTGCCAGCGCTGTACCGGCCAAACCAGTAAAATTGAGCCTTCTATAACCATAGGCACCAAAACATGCAACAAGTGGGTCGATGATTTCAAATCGGTACCGGGTGGAATAAACTGCTTTTCATTCAGATAAATAGGACGAAGTGTCCAGGCGGACAATTCAATCGAGGCATCAAGTTGGGATTGCGCCAAATTCAACAGTTTCAAGCCCGGAGATATTTCTGGTGAAATGCTCGACATCACTGCATTAAGCAACGGAAACAGCGCTTTTATCAGTCCACCGCCAAAATACCAAACCAAGACTGACAAAACCAGCCAGGCCAGTAAGCCTTTCAGGAGCAGAACAATCAACTCACGCTGGTTCATAAGCCTTGTTAAGAGAGCCAAATGCCCACAAGGCGAAATAAGAACCGCCGACAATAACCATAAAAGTCGGTGCCAGATAGGTATGAATCAACGAAAACCAGTCAGGATGATAAGCGACCACAAAATATAAAATACTGATGCGCAACAGGTTTATTATATAAATCAGGGCAATCCCCAGCAGCAGGCCAATTAGCTTTCGATTTACTTTTGAAGGAAAAGCCAAAATCGCTGAAATAACCAAAAACAACACACCGGCACCATCACAACCACGCACAATCTCAAGATTGGCATTGGCTGAAATTAAATGATTTTGCTGGGCTACAACGTTTTCCAAAGGCGCAATAATATTAATAAAATCAGCGCAAACCGTTACAACCCCATGATAATAAATTACATTAATAAACAAATCGACCGGAATTTTAAAGTATCCATAATCGAGAAGCACATAAAAACCTATAAACAGAATTATCTGTTGCCATTCTTGTCGCTTAGTCATCAGGTATTAATAAATCCAATTTTGGTGGTCGATAGTCAAAAATTATATAGTACCAGGGGACTTTGCCGACAGACCTAAATCTTGGACGGATAGGCTAGGCATCAATTGCGAGGACGGTAACCACGGGAAGTATCGACCGTATTGATCATAGTTACGGCACTGGCACTGGTATCAAACAGTAAATTAAGCTCGACATTGCCAAAAACGCCGTTGTAGCCGTCGACAGCAATTTTATAAACTGTACCGGCTAGCGCCTTAAAACTTACGCCACTGGTTCGATTGTCACTTCCGTCATCATCATTGATGGCTACTGCCACTAGCGTACTCATGGTAGAGCCAGTATAGACAGCCAATAGCGTATCAAAATTGCTCCTATGTGTATCGATACTGACATAACCGGTTGCCGGCGCTGTCCACTCAAACCAAACAGATTTACCACCGGCATTGCCAGCATGATTGGGTTCACCGACTTCCTTGGTGGCAGACTGATTGGTGGTAGTCGCATTGACGGTGGTGATTGTTTGCTTGATCGTACCCAGTAACACCGTATTGTTCGTTAAACTGTCATTTGTAGCAATAATTGAACCCAGCGCTGCAAGTACATTAATACGCGGAAAAACTTTATTATTACGCGTATCAGTCACCGATACCCCGGTTGTAGTTAATCTTGATAAAGTGCTGGCAGGTAAATCCAGAGGTCTTGCACCGTGCAATATGGCAACCGCTGCCGCCACATGCGGAGTCGCTTGCGAGGTTCCGCTCATGGTAATACCTGCTGCGGTAATTTCCGAGCCCGGCGCAAGTACACTTAAATAGGACGCTGAATTGGAGAAACAGGTGACCTTATCAGCTGCGGTGGTTGTATCATTACAACCAATCCCCCAATTTCTTGCGCCCATATTACTATCATAGACCGCACCGACTGAAACTGCTTTGGGTGTACATGCGGGTCCGGAAATCCCATTGGTAAAGTTCTCGTTTCCCGAGGCTATGACTGTCAAAATACCTTGAGTGTAGGCGTTTGCAATGGCTACAACATAAGGATTACTCCTTGTGCTTGAACACTGCGTTGTATTATTAATGCCATCACCAAGACTCATACTTATTGAAGCGATGTTATAAGTAAGCTGATTGGCAAGCGCCCAGTTAAAACCTTGAAGAATGACCGAATCAGATGCACCAAGTCCATCAAATACATCAAAAACAGCTAATTGTGTGCCTCGGGCAATACTTGCCACAACGCCCGATACGTTAGTTCCATGTCCATCAGCATCCAGTGCATTATCCGGAACAGCAAAATCTTGTGCAACTTTTACCCTACAACTTGCCGGCACACCTGGCGCCGTACAACTACCAAAATCACTCAAGGTATAATTTACACCCGTATCAAGTATAACAACCATTGTATTGGAACCATTGAAACCTGTCTGCGTATAGGCTTCCGGTGACTTTATCAAAGGCGCGCTCTGGATTAAATTATGATGTAACTGCCTATCCCGATAAACTTCTACCACGGTGGGATCAGCCAAAAGCTGGAGCAAACCGGTTCTTCCCTTGATTGTGATAACATTCATGGGCAAATGGCTATAATCACGCTCTATTTTATAGCGGCTTTTATCCATCTTTGGGGTGGATCTGGACTTTAATTCACCATAACGCTGGGCTTTAATATCCAAGATCCTGGCTTTATGCGGCTTGTCATTTTGAGGGCTACTTTCCAGACTGTTAATCTCTGTCTCTATAGCCGCATCATAATAACGGACAATCACACGAGTCGATTTTTCCAGATCTACATCATTTGGTAGATCAGAGGGCATTTTATGGGCGTAGGGTGTAAATTCATCTGCATGTACAGCTTCTATACACTGAACATACACAAAAATAGTTAACGAAACACATAAAAAAAACTTCATATTCATAGATCTGTCACTAAAATAGTTATATAAAATTTAATTCTTAAGTTGTAAAACTTAACTTAAAAACTAGAAACCATGAAATAGAAGATGGCTCGATAATAAAAAATTCACCATAAATTCATTTAGCTATAAAAAATCCGAACCACGGCTCATCAACTTTAAATAAATCAAAATTGATATATTAAAGTATGTTGCAAGCTTGAATTAATTAATCACATAACAAAAATCTATTTTTATATTTTATACAGACACTATGTTACAAAGCGATGAAGAAACGAAAAAAAAATACTGCCCTTAAAATTACATACGGATGAGACAATCATCAACATTAGCGTAAACCATCGGCCACATTGAATCTCTAATCCATATTTATCGCTGTTGCATTACCTCGTATGTGCAAACCAGAGCCACAAAGCACTGTTCGCATTGAATGAATTACCTGAATTTATGGGCATTCATTGCCATCAATAGCGTTAATCCTTGAAATTGGGTTGTCTGAATGCCCTTTGTAATCAGCAGCACTTACTGGAATTGACTCGGAAAAACAAGATCATCAAGCTTGGGTGGATATAGGGATTTCAGATACTCTCGGAGCCAAGAAATGAACCTTGTCCGAAATCACCTATTATACGACCGAAAAAGCAATGTCTTAGCTAGAGAAGCTTTAACCTGTCTGATTAACACTAAGATGCGTAAATTTATTCTGTAAATTAAACTGGCTTGTTACAGCGGATCGTCATATTTGCTTAGATCAAAAGTTTTTTCGCTTTCTTCTTTCAATAATCTAAAAGCGTACCAAATCAGACTGGAGGCGGCTCCCATAATATTACCCCGACTTCCCTGCCGCACTGCCAGTCCGATTAACGCCATAATCAACAAGGTGCGACTATCGAGTCGACCGCGACTAAAACCCATCAGCAGTTCGTCCATATTACCCAAGCCATCAGCCGTAAGTCTGGCAAGCGGTAAGTGCGGAATTGTAATAATTTCCTCAGGTGGATCAATAAGGGTAAACAAACCGTTTGTATGTGCAAATTCGGCAATATGCAAAAATTGAGTCTCTGCCCCGTGGCAAATCAACAAACTTGCCGCTGGCGGATTAAACTGTAATTGGGTAATACCAGGGCAATCAGAAAACAATTCTGCTAAGCGTTCAAAATAATCAAAGTCGCCTCTTTTTTGTGGAATTTTCAGCCTGACCCGCCCGGGCAATTGATGTTTAATATAGGCACCTGGATACTTCTTGATAGCTTTCATAAGTCATCTTTATGAGTAGTGACTTCAGTAAACTCCGCAGCTTCAGACGCCGTATTTTCCCCCATCAGCTCAGCTTTAGTCTCGGCAAAAACGTCTTCAAGTTCTTCACTGACTTCGGCAATCAATTCACGTCCTCTTTCCGCAAGCAATAACCCAGATTTAATAGCAGCCCGAGCCATGGGGCGCGCCGCTTTGGCAAGCACCGGCAATACAGGAATTACAGCGGTTGCAAGCACCGTTGCGCCAATACCGATGGCTATTCCCATTGGGGTTCCGGCCTTTAAAAAATCATCTAATTTAATCATATTCAATTTTTCCTCAAAAAAGTAGAAATAAAATGAAGTGCTTTTGAAATCATATCAACTCGGTATCAGCGTTAATGCTAGAATTGAATCCTACTATAGATATCGCCATCCAGAAAGGTTTTGTTCTTGGATATTTCTCTGATCTATCTGAATCGATGACGATTAAGCTAAAATATCTTATAAAGTAGCTGAAAATCTAATTATCTAATGTGAAAAATGAAAAAATCCTTTTCAGTCAAATTTGCAGGACATCCTGACACGCTAATTTCAAAAGCACGGCAAGCAGCTGAAAAAAATGGCTTGAAATTTACCGGAGATTCTGAAAATGGCTTGCTTAAAGGGCTTGGAATTGAGGCGAACTATCAGGTTAAGGAAGATGTGCTAACTGTTAACATCTTGCGTAAGCCACTGCTGCTCTCATGGCGGATTGTAGAACAGAAAATCAGAGCGCTGGTAAGTTACAACCAAAATACGGTCTGATTTTTATAATTATTAGCCTGTATTACGCCGCTGTCATAAAGTTGTCACAATACTTTAATATCATCGTAATACTGAAGGTATAAAAGCCTAAAATCTACTGCCTCATTTGAAGCTTTTCGCATGTGGAAAAAAATTTACTCGACCATTTTCTCTCCTCGACTCGATGACAATGAAATTAGTTCGCGCCTTGAACTGATAAAGTCATCCATACCCACCCCGGTTTTTTGGCTGTTGGGGAAAACGCAGTCTGGAAAAACTTCGATTATCAAAGCCTTAACCGGCGACAGCCGCGCTCAAATTGGCAATGGCATGCACGCCTGCACCAATACCGCCTTCATTTATGATTTTCCTGATGCCCAAGATTGCATCATGCACTTTCTGGATACGCGTGGCTTGGGCGAAGTAGATTATTCACCGGAGTGCGATATCGAGGCATTTCGGGATCAGGCTCATGTATTGATCGTGGTCATAAAAGCAATGGATCATGCCCAGCAGGCCGTTTTGGATGCGGTTCGCTCAATTCATAAAGCCAAACCCGACTGGCCGGTTATTGTAGTGCAAACTGCCCTGCATGAAGGCTATCCAGATCCCGCCTTCGATCATATCAGCCCTTATCCGTTTGGTAATCAGGATTGGCCACAACTCATCCCTGACGGACTTTCCCGTTCGTTACTGGAACAACGATTGCTATTTAAAGGCATTGATGCCCAGTTTGTCGCCGTCGACTTTACCTTGCCGGAAGATGGTTATCAGCCCGTTCATTATGGTCTGGACGCATTTTGGCAAAGCCTTGAAACAGCGCTGCCTCAGGGCATTGCGCTCATGTTGCATGACATGAAGGACATACGTAAACAACTGCGCGATATATACAGCAAAGCGGCACACCCTCATATTATTGCCTACTCACTTATCTCAGGTGTTGCTGGTGCGGTTCCTGTCCCTTTTGTCGATATTCCGATGGTGACGCTGGTTCAGGCCAAAATGTTTCAGACCATTGGCTCAATTTACAATTACAAACTGAATAAAAAAAATTGGACTGAAATTACCAGCACCTTAGGGATTACCTTATTATCCAATATTGGTCGCCGCGAATTAATCAAACTGATTCCTGTCTATGGTTTGGCCGTTTCTTCAGCACTCACTGCTGCAACCACCTATGCCTTGGGAAAAACGCTGACGGTTTATTTTCAGAATTTGCGCAATGGAAAAGAGTTATCCAGTGAATTATTTCGAATTGTTTACAAGGAACAATTTGAAGAAGGACTCTCCATTCTTAAAAACTATGTAAACGAGATCCATCATAAGTCCGCATCATGAATATGAAAACACGCTGGCAGTTGCATTTTGCCGTCATCATTGCCCCGCTCAGCGTACTTTTGTTGGCCGGAACTTATTGGCTATGGCAGCAGCAAATGCTGCTTGTATGGCTTGAAGGTTCTGCGGTATTAAGCGGCATTTGGTGGCTAGTGCACCAACGACTTAACCGGGTAAACCCGGATTTGAAACTGCTTGATATTTCAGCATCACTTGCAAAAACCAGCCAAACTGATCTGGCTTTGAAACAAATTGAAGCCATCGCCGCACTAAGACGAAACAGCAATCCTGATTTAACCTCTTCAGCGTTTTATATGCAAACCCTGCTGGAAGTCATGCAGGCAGTGGCAGAACACTATTATCCGCAAAAAAAAGATGCCTTATTGGAAATAAAATTACCCTATTTACTCAAAGTCGTAGAGACGCTGGCGCAAGAATTACGCATTAATGTTTCTGAGAACATACCGGGCAGCCATATTTTTTCTTTGAGCGATCTTATTAAAAGTCGTAAGTTTGCGACGCGTGCCAGCGAACTGTATCGGCTTTTCCGTATTGTCTCCGCTGGTTTTGATCCA
>CAILCX010000039.1 GCA_903832775.1 uncultured Methylobacter sp.
AAGCTGAAGTTTTAAGCTTAAGAGCACAGGCTAACCGTCCTGCTTCTTCTGCTGAAGCAGCTAAAGTACAAGAGTTGGATCAATGGATGGAATCTGTTAAATCCAAACCTAAACATGAAAAACAAGCTCAAGAAAACCTGATCTTCTTCCGTGGCGGTTATGCACGAAATGACGTTAAAAGACATGATATTTTAACTGGTGATCTTTCTCCTGTGTCAGATCAAGGTAAAACCAATCAAGATGGCTATTATATAGGCGCAGGTTTTGATTTTGGTTTAACTGATAATGTTTGGGGCTTGGCAGATAAGACCGACGTAATGGCCGAGTTAATGTTTGATTACCGCAGTTTTGGTGAGAGGAATCTTGCAGTTACTCCATTAACAGCCGCTGCTTTTGGGGTTGCTGATTCTTCTAAGGGAACTGTTGCCGTTAGCCAATTCACTTTAGGTGCTTCACCAAAAGTTAAATTCATGAAAGGCAGTGCTTTCAGACCTTGGATCATTCCTTTAGGATTAACTGTTAACGTTATCTCTCCACCATCTAACGGCGTAACCGTTTTAAATCCAGGTATGCAGTTCGGTACCGGTGCTGAATACGCCATCTGGAAAGCAATTAAGATCGGTGCTGACGTACGATACAACCTGACTGGGAGAGCTGTTGACGGTGTTAACACCAACGGTTTGACTGCTGGTGGTTACCTCGGTATAGGTTTCTAAGCTAAACACTTAAAACCACATCTGAACAAAGGGAGGGCTTTAAACCCCTCCCTTTTTTTTGGCTAAATTTTGGCTACATAATTCATAGATTTTGGCATTTGTTGAACTTTGTATGTTTTTGCCTTAGACTTGTACTTATAGATGTACAACTTAACGAGGTGTGTGATGCGGATTATTTCTTTTACCCAGGCACGTAGCAGTTTGAAAGCCGTTCTTGATGGAGTGGTTAATGACGCGGATTGTACGGTTGTAACCCGTCGCGATGCAGAAAATGCGGTCATTATGTCAATGGACTATTACAATAGCTTAATGGAAACCGTACATTTATTAAAAACACCTGCAAATGCCGCGCATCTTGCCAAATCTATCGAGCAATATAAAACGGGTAACAGTAAAGAGCGGGATATTATTGATGAGTAGAATGTTAGCCTGGACGGATGCGGCATGGGCTGACTACATTTACTGGCAAGGGCAGGATAAGAAAACGTTAAGACGCATCAATAAGTTAATTGCAGATACAAAAAGAACACCGTTTGAGGGCATGGGCAAGCCGGAAGCGTTAAGGGAAAACCTGTCCGGTTTTTGGTCAAGACGTATCGACGAAGCAAATCGCCTGGTTTATGCGGTGGATGATAAGTACTTAACCATCATTGCCTGTCGATATCACTATGAAAGCAACTGAATGAGGCGTAGGTCGAGCGGCCGCGTTTGTTGGCAACCTATCGAAATAGTTGAGAAAGCGGTATATATTTTGGCTGTTATAGATTCCCGTCGTAATGTAGATGATGTTTTATTAGAGCATTTAATCCGAATAAACAATGAACCCCCTATATCCTGAGTTAACCCCCTACCATACTTTTTTCCTGGCAACCGGCAGTAAGCATTCGGTTTATGTGGAACAAAGCGGCAATCCTGACGGCATTCCGGTTGTTTTTCTGCACGGCGGCCCGTGTTCCGGCACGCGTCCCGATCACCGGCGGTTTTTTAATCCCGATTTGTACCGGATTATTCTGTTCGATCAGCGCGGCTGCGGCTTGTCTTTACCTTTTGGCGAACTGGAAAACAACACCACCCAGGATTTAATTGCCGACATGGAACGTATCCGGCAAGAACTGGCCATAACTCAATGGCTGGTATTTGGTGGTTCGTGGGGCGCTGCGCTGGCTTTGTTGTATGCCCAGCAACACAAAGACAAGGTGCTGGGTTTGATTATTCGCGCGGTATTTTTGGCCAGACAACAAGATTTAGACTGGTTTGCCAAAGACGGCGCTGGCAAAATTTATCCCGAACAATGGCAACGGTTGGTTGAAAGCCTTCCGGAAGCGCGTCGGGACAATTTGATGCAGGGAATCTGCGACGCATTATGGGGAGATGATCAGATAGCCCAAAGACGTGCCGCCAGGGAATGGATGGCCTGGGGTGGCCAAGTCGCCTTGGGTAACGATTTTCAGCCTGACCGAAAAAGCGAACATGCAACGGAAAAAATGGTCAAACAAGTGCGCATGGAACTGCATTACGCCAAGCATCATTATTTTATCGAAGAAAACCAGATTCTGGCTAACTGCTACAGCCTGACGGACATTCCAACGGTTATTATTCATGGCCGGCTTGATTTTGTCTGTCCGCTCGAAGCCGGTTACAACTTACATAAAGCTTTGCCGAACGCCGAGTATATTTTCTTGCCTGACGCCGGCCATATTGCCCAGGGTAAAGACATGATCGACGCACTGGTAACGGCAACTGACCAGTTTGCCGAACAAAAACACTAACAGAACTTGCATTCATCTGCCCCGGAATGCCGTAAATGCTTTATCATTAGCACTATTTAGACTGCGATTAGTGGGTTAGCACATTAATTTGAGTCGCTGGAACACACTCTAAACTGATAAATGAAATTAGACGATCAAAAGCTGCGCGAATTGGGTTTAGCCGTTATTCAGGTGGAAACACAGGCAATTGCCGCCCTGGCCGAACAAATTAACGACGATTTTGTGCTCGCCTGCAAGTTAATGTTCGACTGCAAAGGTCGCGTGGTCGTAACCGGCATGGGCAAATCCGGCCATATTGCCGGCAAAATTGCCGCCACTTTGGCCAGCACCGGAACGCCAGCTTTTTTCGTGCATTCAGGCGAAGCGAGTCATGGCGATTTGGGCATGATTACCCAACAGGATGTGGTGCTGGCTTTATCAAACTCCGGCGAAACCGAAGAAGTTTTAACAATACTGCCAATTATCAAACGTCTGGGCGTGCCGTTGATTGCGCTGACCGGCAATCCACACTCAACCTTGGCCAAATTTGCTACCACCCATATCAACGTCGCTGTTGAGCAGGAAGCTTGCCCGCTGGGTCTTGCGCCCACCTCCAGCACCACAGCGGCTTTGGTGATGGGCGATGCCCTGGCGGTTTCATTACTGGAAGCGCGCGGCTTTACCCGCGATGATTTTGCCTTATCGCATCCGGGAGGCAGTCTGGGGCGCCGTCTGTTATTGTTGGTAGGCGATATTATGCATGCCGATGAACAAGTACCCAGCGTTCCACAATCAGCGCTGATCAGTCATGCCTTGCTGGAAATGACCGAAAAGAAATTGGGCATGACCGCGATTGTCGATGCCGATAGCCGAGTCATCGGCATCTTTACCGATGGCGACTTGCGCCGAATGCTGGCTAAAAATCTCGATGTCCACAAGACCCTGATTACTGAAGTGATGACCGCCAATTGCGCGGTTATTTCCAAAGACATTTTGGCGGCGGAAGCAATGCAGATTATGGAACGGAAAAAAATCAACGCCTTAATTATTGTCGATCAGCAACACAGAGCGATCGGCGCTTTGAATATGCATGATCTTGTTCGTGCAGGAATTGTGTAATGACAAATATGCAGCTTGTTCTGGAAAAAGCCCGAAAACTTAAATTGCTGATTCTCGATGTGGACGGCGTTTTAACTGATGGTCGTCTTTTTTTTGATAACGACGGCAACGAATACAAGTCGTTTCATGCCCGTGACGGTCACGGCATTAAACTATTGAGACAAACCGGCGTTGAAGTTGCGGTGATTTCCGGGCGAAAATCAAATTCAGTCGCGCTTCGCATGAAAAGTCTGGGTATCGAATATGTTTATCAGGGCCATGAAAATAAAATTGCCGCGTTTAACGAAATCATTGAAAAACTGGGCATAACACCTGATCAGGCGGCCCATGTCGGCGATGATTTACTGGATTTGCCGATTATGACCCGGGTGGGATTGGCAATCGCGGTTAATGATGCCAATTTTGCCGTTAAACAACGCGCTGATTGGTGTACCACTCTATCCGGCGGCCAGGGTGCGGTCAGAGAAGTTTGTGATTATATAATGCAGGCTCAAGGAAGTTTTGATGAAGTATTGGGCGCCTACCTGATATGAGTTGGATAAAAGACAACTTCGGTTATCTTTGCCTGCTTATTTTCGCCGGCGTTAGCTGGTGGCTGGTTAAATTGACCGGTTTGGATGATTTTAATCGTATAATTGCGCCAGCACACAGCCCGGATTATTTCAGCAAAGGCTACACAAAACTGGAAATGAATGAGCTGGGTCGGCCAAAAAGTAAATTGTCGGCTGAAAAATTGATTCATTACAGCGATGACAACATGACTTATATGACGCAACCGGTGATGTTTTTTTATAACGATAAAACACCGCCCTGGATCGTTAAATCAGATACCGGCGTTTTATCAGCCGATGGCAAGGATTTATCGTTAAACGGCAAAGTTTATGTGGATCGGGCACTGGCTAAAGGTGCGAGGGAACTTAAGATTCATACGTCCAATTTAAAAGTTAAGCCGGAAACCAGTTATGCAGAAACAAGTGAATGGGCAGAATTAATAAGCCCACCCAACTGGACAACAGGAATCGGTATGAAACTGGTTTTTGCAGAGCCCGTTCATCTGGAACTGCTCTCTAAAGTAAAAGGTAGCTATGAAAAAAAATAATACAAATCGCATTTTCGCCTGCTGTTTAATGTTGTGGTCAGTTTATTGCGGATCGGCTTACGCATTACAAAGCGATGGCGATCAGCCGATAGTTATCGACTCAAATACAGCCACTTATGATGATGCAAAAGCCATCAGCATTTATACCGGTAATGTCATCTCCATTCAGGGCAGTATTCGGGTAAACTCGGACAAGCTTGTGGTCTATTTCATAAACGGTGAAGCCGATAAGATGGTGTTTACCGGAAATCTGGCAAAATTCAAACAAACACCTAAAGATGGCGACCAAGATATTACCGGTGAAGCCTATACCGGCGAATTTTATCCTAAAAAGAACCTGTTGATTTTGATTGACCATGCCACTGTCCGGCAAGGTGGCGGCGTTTATTCCAGTGACATGATTGAATATGATCTGAAAACGTCGCTGGTTAAAGCGGGCGAAAAGGAATCAGCCTCGAAACGGGTGCATGTGGTGTTGCAACCCAAAGCCAAAGAACAACCCGCAACAGGAAAATAAAGAATGATAAGTCTATTTTCTGCGCCTCTTTTAGACCTTTAATTTTGACGAATGACCAGACTAGCCGCAAGCCAACTGATTAAAAGCTACAATAAACGCAATGTGGTTAACGGTGTTTCACTGCATGTCGATACCGGTGAAGTCGTTGGCCTGCTAGGGCCGAACGGTGCTGGCAAAACCACCAGCTTTTATATGATGGTTGGCTTGATGAAAGCTGATCAAGGTGAAATCACCCTAAACTCACAAGTCATCACCCATCATCCGATGCATTTGAGAGCGGCACTGGGCATCGGCTATTTGCCTCAGGAGCCATCAGTTTTCAGAAAATTGAGTGTCGCTGACAATTTACGTGCCGTCTTGCAAATTCGATCTGATTTAACCCGAATGCAGGAGGAATTGGTCATAGAAGAGCTATTGGAAGAGTTTCATATCGGTCATTTACGTAACCAAATAGCCTTGGGGTTATCGGGCGGTGAGCGTCGACGTGTAGAAATAGCAAGGGCTCTGGCGACTAATCCGCAATTTTTATTGCTGGACGAACCTTTTGCCGGCGTTGACCCGATCTCGGTCGACGACATAAAGAAAATTATCGAATATTTGAAAGAGCGAGGCATTGGCGTATTAATTACTGAACATAATGTCAGGGAAACCCTAGGCATTTGTAATCGTGCGTATATACTTAACGAAGGGAAAGTTATTGCAGAAGGCGGAGCGGAAGCCATCGTTGCTAACGAGGAAGTCCGTAAAGTTTATTTAGGCAATAATTTTAGTCTTTAACGAGTACATTTGATCTTCAACCTTGAGTCTTAAATGAAACAGTCCTTAAATCTTCGCCTGGGCCAACAGCTCTCCATGACGCCGCAATTACAGCAGGCGATCAAGTTGCTGCAAATGTCGACCTTAGAGTTGCAGCAGGAAATTCAGCAGGCTCTTGAGTCCAATATGATGCTGGAAGTCAATGAGGAAGAAAGTACGGTTAATGAGGCTGAAATAACGCCAGAGAAAAAAGTCGATAACGCAGATTTGTTGACCAGCCAAGGTTCGCAAACCGATATGCCGGACGAATTGCCCATCGATTCTTCGTGGGATGATGTTTATGAATACGCCATGGAGTCTGGCTCTCATTCGGACGAGACGGTTGAGTTTGAATCTCAACGCTGTAAATCTTCAACTTTGTTGGATCATTTATTATGGCAAGTCGAGTTGACGTCTTTTTCAGACCGCGATAATGCTATTGCAATGGCCATTATTGATTCAATCAATCCCGATGGTTATCTGAGCAGTAGCCCTGAAGATATTTTTCATGGCCTGCAAAGCCAGCTGGATGATCTGGAGTTCGATGAAGTTAACGCAGTATTGCATCGCATACAAAACCTTGATCCAGCCGGTGTTGCCGCCATTGATTTACAAGATTGTTTGCGTTTGCAATTACTTCAATTGCCGGAAAGTACGCCTTATAAAGAAAAAGCCCTGCTGCTGGTAACACGCTATCTTGATATGCTGGCTACGCATGATCAATCCAAACTGATGCGTAAACTGGATTTGACCGACCGCCAACTGGATGAGGTCGTGGCTCTGATAAGAACCCTGGACCCTAAACCCGGTGCGCAGATTCAGGATTCTGATTCGGAATATGTTATTCCTGATGTCTACGTCAGCAAACAAAATAATGTCTGGCAAGTCAGTTTGAATCCGGATATTGCGCCTAAATTGCGCATCAATCCCTTTTATTCAGGCATGATAAAGCGGGCCGATAACAGCAAAGATAATGTCTGCATGAAAGATCATTTGCAGGAAGCGCGCTGGTTTATTAAAAGTCTGCACAGCCGTAATGATACTTTATTGCGGGTTGCACGGTGCATCGTGGCAAAGCAAACCGGGTTTCTGGAGAATGGTTCGATAGCAATGAAGTCAATGGTATTGAGAGATATCGCCGAGGAACTTGAGTTGCACGAATCCACCATCTCCAGGGTAACAACGCAAAAATATATGCACACCCCCAACGGAATTGTCGAATTCAAGTATTTCTTTTCCAGTCATGTTTCAACCGAAGGAGGCGGTGAGTGCTCATCAACGGCGATCAGAGCGTTCATTAAAGAACTTATTAGTAATGAAAATCTGGCAAAACCGTTAAGTGATAGTAAAATAGCCGAGTTATTAAAAGAAAAGGGCATAAATGTTGCTCGAAGAACTATTGCCAAATATCGGGAAGCTATGCTCATTTCATCTTCAAGTCAGCGCAAGCGCCTTTTATAGCGCTAGCTGATCCCCAGAATAAACAAACCAATCTCATAATATAAAGGAGTTTTACACATGCAAGTTATCGTAACAGGTCATCATTTAGAAGTAACCGAAGCCTTAAAAGCTCACATTGACTCGAAATTTGAAAAATTAGCACGTCATTTCGATAATGTTACCGATGTACACGTCATTTTAAGCGTGGAAAAATTAATTCAAAAAGCCGAAGCAACCCTGCAATTAAGCGGCGCCAAACTGTTTGCCGAAGATCATCAAGAAGACATGTATGCCGCTATCGATGCGATGGTAGACAAACTGGATCGTCAAATCACCAAACACAAAGAAAAAACCTCACAACATAGATAAGCAGGAGCAAGGTTAAAGGGACAAGGTGAAAGGCGTTTTTAAACCTTGATCCTTTAACCCAGGACCTGATTTTATGAAACTAATCATCGTCAGCGGACTTTCCGGTTCAGGTAAAAGTATCGCACTGGATACACTGGAAGATTGCGGTTATTACTGCATCGATAATTTACCGGTGACCTTGCTGGAAAATTTCATAAACCATGTCATGCTGTTCGACCAGAAGACCTATGCCAAAACGGCTATAGGTATTGATGCCAGAAACCAGAGCGAAAGCCTGGTCAATTTTTCAGAAAACCTGCAGTTGATTCGTAACAAGCAGATTGATTGTGAAATCATCTTCATGCAGGCCGAAGAATCGACTTTATTAAAGCGTTACAGTGAAACGCGTCGTCGCCACCCTTTGACGGATTTAAATGTACCGTTAAGAGAAGCGCTAAAAATAGAAAGAGAGATGTTAACGCCAATAGCCCGGCACGCCAGCGTCGTTATTGATACCAGTCGCACCCATTATCATCAGTTGCGCGAACTGATTAAAGACCAGATTGGCGAACGGGATGCACAACACATTTCCTTGCAATTTCAATCTTTTGGATTCAAACACGGCGTTCCGCTGGATGCCGATTTTGTGTTTGACGCCCGCAGCTTACCTAATCCCTATTGGATGCCCGAATTACGCGGCTTGACAGGTAAAGATCAGCCGGTCATTGATTTTCTTAATCAACAAGAACATGTTGCAGAACTTTTTACCGATGTAGCCGGATTTTTAGGTCGCTGGATACCCCGGTTTGAAGCAGAAGGGCGAAGTTATTTAACGGTAGCCATCGGCTGTACAGGCGGTCAGCATCGATCAGTATATCTGGTAGAAGCCTTGGCCAACCAATTCAAAGACTTTTCTTCAAATGTTATCGTCCGTCATCGGGAATTGCAGTAAGTTTTTTATTCTGATCAGGATAGCTAAATTTAGAATATAGCGGCATTAACAGCTGGCAGTATTTACAAATACCGGTAATCTTTTTGTGTCGATCAAAAAACAGGCGTTTTTTGATGAGTTTTAGATTTGTATGGTGGAACTATGCAGGTTGGACAGCAAACTAAGCAATCCAACCTGCATGGTTTTATTTCAAAGATAGCGTTTCTGCACGGCCTATCATTTCAATGTTTAACTTGTCTTCTTTTCCCAGCCAACCAATGGCGCGTTGAACGTCATTTCTACTGAGACCAGTATCAGTCGTAACTTTATTGACACTGGAAGGTCCGTTTTTATCCAAATAATGCCAGACTGTTCCTGCTGCTTCGCTAATTGCATTAATCATAGTGATCACCTTTAGTTAGTAGTTAGTTTTGTTGCGTTAAAAAGTCTTTGGTTGATGGTCAGGCAACACGATATTAAGCTCCAGTGTTTCCTGAGTATCGTTTTGTTCAAAATTAACGGATATTGCATCTTGGTCTACGTTAATATATTTCCGGATAACTTCCAGTAATTCTTTTTGCAATTGAGGCAGGTAGGAAGGTTGATTTCTGGAACTGCGCTCGTGTGCAACCAGAATTTGCAGTCTTTCCTTGGCAAGTGAAGCAGAACTTGCTTTAGATATTCTAAAATAATCCAGTAAGCTCATTATTTACCCCCGAAAAACATCCCAAATAGACCTTTTTTCTCATCAATAAACCGATGAGGTCTTTCTTCGCCTAAATAACGGGCAACGATATCGGCATACGCTTGACCCGCATCGCTTTTTTCGTCAAGAATTACAGGCATGCCGGAGTTTGATGCATTCAGTACTGATTTTGATTCTGGGATAACACCCAGCAAATGCAGTGATAAAATCTCTTGAACATCATCTACACTCAGCATTTCGCCTAATTTAACTCTGTCTGGTGCGTAACGTGACAACAACAGGTATTCGCGAATGGGCTCTTCGTTTTGCTCTGCCCTGCGCGACTTGCTCGATAAGATACCCAGCATGCGATCCGAGTCACGCACTGAAGAAACTTCGGGGTTAGTAACGATAAACGCGTCATCGGCAAAATACATCGCCAAATGCGCACCTTTTTCAATCCCGGCAGGTGAATCACAGACGATATATTTAAAGTCCTTTTTTAATTCGTCTAAAATTTTGCCAACCCCTTCCTGACTCAAAGCGTCTTTATCGCGAGTTTGCGAAGCCGGCAAGATGTAAAGCAGATTGCAGTTTTTATCACGAATCAAAGCTTGGTTAAGCGTTGCTTCACCGTTAATCACATTAACAAAATCATAGACAACGCGGCGCTCACAGCCCATGATTAAATCCAGGTTACGCAAACCCACATCAAAATCGATGACAGCTGTTTTATGCCCTTTTTTTGCAAGCCCCATGGCTATGGCAGCGCTGGTGGTAGTTTTGCCAACGCCACCTTTACCTGATGTTACGACTATAATTCGTGCCACACACAACCTCTCAAAATTGATTTAAATTAAATGTCTTTAATAACTAAAGTATGGTTTTGCAAATAGATTTGAACGGGCTGGTGAAGAACGGTTCCGTTTAAATCTTCGCTTATTTTGTAGTTTCCGGCAATCGAAATAAGTTCAGCCTGCAAATCGGAACAGAAAATACGCGCCTCAGTGTTGCCTTGTACGCCCGCTAAAGCCCGTCCCCTTAGCGATCCGTATACATGAATATTACCCTCCGCCATAATTTCAGCACCGGCACTTACCTGAGCCAAAATGACCAAATCACCGACCGCATATATTCTTTGACCTGAACGAACGGGGTGGGTAATCATAGTGGTGGGAGCGGGAACTGCTGATTCAGAAATAACTGGAGCGGGGGCTGGCTGGGGAGGTTGTTGTTTTTGTTCGGGAGCTACAACAGTAACATGATGACTGGTATGAACAGGGACGCCAAGCTTTAAAGCTTGTAAATTCTGTTCTGTGCTGCCTTTACGTATTCCGATCGGCAATAAACCCAGAGCCCTTATCGTACCGATAAGTTTGGTAACATTGATGTCAAGTTCATTTTTATTCAGCTCCTGAACGTCAAGCACCAAAGGCGAATTTTTAAAAAACTCCGGTGCCAGATGGATTTTTTCCTTCAACTGCTGCTCGATAGCAATCATGTCGTTACTTACCAAAACCAAAACTGGCACGGAAAAGGTGCTGCTTTTGAATTCAAGTATCGTGTCTTTTTGAGCGTCTATTGACATCCGTTAAATCTGCTTAGCCAGGAATGAAGCTGATTCTAACATTGCTGACAAAAAAAATCATGTTTACAGTGCAGCTTAGCGGGTTTTTTACTGTTGAGAGTAAATCAGCACTAAAGTAAATTTAAGCATTTGATGATGCCTGGATATTACCCCGAGACTAACTGAGTAGCTTTAGCTAGCCTCCAATAAGATATTAAAAAGACTCAGGTTTATCAAAACCATTTGTTTTATATGGTGTTTGTGGCATTAGCTCTACGCTTTAGGCTTGCAATCCGGTGCATTATCCTTTAACTTAGTTTATATCCGTAAAGGCTAGGGGTGCTTTGCCGTTTCCAAATCATAAATTGGAAGTGGTCAGGCTGAGAAAAACCCTTTGAACCTGACCCCGGTTAATACCGGCGTAGGAAAGCCGTGACTTCCCTGCGCCCTGTTGTTTTGTTGTTGGAGATAAACATGAGCGCTGTCCTTAAAGAAATTACAACTACCGAATCTAGTAGTGTAAAAATAGATTCCTACCCCGCATCCGAAAAAATATATGTTCAAGGCAGCCGTCCCGACATACAAGTTCCCATGCGTAAAATTACCTTGTCCGATACCCCTGTGCATTTTGGCTCAGTTGAAGGTGCAGAAAAAAATCCGCCAATTTATGTTTATGATACCTCAGGTGTTTATACTGATCCGAATGTTGAAGTTGATTTAAAAAAAGGACTGAGTGCCATTCGCTCTGGCTGGATAGCCGAGCGCAACGACACTGAAGAATTATCCGGTCCCAGCTCTGAATTTGGTCGTCAACGCCTTGAAGATGCAGCTACTGCTGATTTGCGTTTTGAACATATCCGCAAACCGCGTAAAGCGATAGCCGGAAAAAACGTCTCTCAAATGCACTACGCAAGACAGGGCATCATTACCCCGGAGATGGAATACATCGCTATACGTGAAAACCAGAAAATGGAAGAAATGCGTCATTTGTGGAAGGACCAGCATCCCGGTGATTCTTTTGGAGCATCCATTCCAGAAACCATTACTCCAGAATTTGTACGTGATGAAGTCGCCAGAGGCCGTGCGATTATTCCTTGTAATATCAACCATCCAGAATTGGAGCCAATGATTATTGGTCGTAACTTCCTGGTTAAAATCAATGGTAATCTGGGTAATTCAGCAGTCACATCTTCAATTGAAGAAGAAGTAGAAAAAATGCTCTGGGGTATTCGTTGGGGCGGCGATACCATTATGGACTTATCCACCGGCAAAAATATCCACGAAACCCGCGAGTGGATTTTGCGCAATTCTCCCGTACCAATTGGCACCGTGCCTATCTATCAGGCTCTCGAAAAAGTTAACGGCAAAGCCGAAGACCTGACCTGGGAAATCTTCAGAGATACTTTAATAGAGCAAGCAGAACAAGGTGTGGATTATTTTACTATTCATGCCGGCGTGCGCTTGCATCATGTGCCGCTGACCGCAAAACGCATGACCGGTATCGTTTCCCGTGGTGGCTCTATCATGGCGAAATGGTGTTTGGCGCATCATACAGAAAGCTTTTTGTACACCCATTTTGAAGACATTTGCGAAATCATGAAAGCTTATGACGTATCCTTTTCATTAGGTGATGGTCTGCGTCCCGGTTCCATTTATGACGCGAACGACGAAGCGCAATTTGGCGAACTGGAAACCTTGGGTGAACTGACCAAAATCGCCTGGAAACACGATGTCCAAACCATGATTGAAGGCCCCGGTCATGTACCGTTGCATATGATTAAGATCAACATGGAAAAACAGCTTGAAGAATGCGGCGAAGCGCCTTTTTATACTTTGGGTCCTTTGACTACCGACATCGCTCCAGGCTACGACCATATTACTTCGGCAATTGGTGCGGCCAACATTGGTTGGTATGGTTGCGCGATGCTTTGTTATGTTACCCAAAAAGAACATCTAGGCTTACCCAATAAACAAGACGTTCGCGAAGGAATTGTCACTTACAAAATTGCAGCCCATGCCGCTGATTTGGCAAAGGGTCATCCCGGTGCGCAAGCTCGTGATAACGCCATGTCCAAAGCCCGCTTTGAATTCCGTTGGGAAGATCAGTTCAATATCGGTCTTGATCCGGAAAAAGCCCGAGAATTCCATGATGAAACTTTGCCAAAAGAATCGGCCAAAGTCGCGCATTTTTGTTCGATGTGCGGACCGCATTTTTGTTCGATGAAAATCAGTCAGGATGTCCGTGATTACGCAAAAGCCAAAGGCATTAAAGACGAAGAAGCGCTGAAACTGGGTATGGATGAGAAATCCCAACAGTTTCTTGAGGAAGGCGCTGCTATTTATCATAAAGTTTAAATAACACACCAGGCGAAAGACAAAAGACGAAAAGCCATTGGAAGTTTCGTCTTTGTCTTTCTTCAATCAGTTCAATTTTATTGGGCAAAAAGATGGATGCATATCAGCATATTTTACTGGCCATGGATTATTCTGAACATGGTGACACGGTTGCCCAAAAAGCTAAGGCGCTAGCCGCAAAATATCAGGCCAAACTCAGTATTATTCATGTGCTGGATAATATTTCCATGCCCGACACCACTTACGGAACAATCATCCCGCTGGATAAAGATTCCGGTTATCCACTGTTAGAAACTGAAAAAAGCCACCTAAGGGCGCTTTGTGAACGATTGGAAATTCCCGGTACTAACCGTTGGATGGTTTGGGGCGCACCTAAGCAGGAGATTGTTCAGCTCGCAGAACGGCAACAGGTTGATTTAATAGTCGTCGGCTCTCACGGCCGGCACGGTTTATCTCTGCTATTAGGCTCAACTGCAAATAGCGTTCTGCATCATGCCAAATGCGATGTTATGGCTGTTCGGTTGCTTAATGACTCGTTTTTTGAGAAGCTATAAATTCCCTGTAAAAGCTAGGTTAGTATTACATACGGCCACTCCCTCGAAATGATGAGCTGGTTCTAATCTATTCTTGACGCAAAACAATTTTAAAATCATCACTTAAGAGATTAGCATGTCCAATAATATTGCGTTCACGGCGAGTCTAAGATCCAAGCTAATACTAATGGCGACCATACCGGCGCTGGCTTTGCTCTATTTTGCCGGCTCGGGAGCATTGGAAAGGCAAATAATCGCCAATGAGATGATTAAGCTGGAATCGCTGGTTAATATCTCTGTAAAGATTGGCGCGTTAGTGCATGAAATGCAGAAAGAACGAGGCATGAGCGCTTCTTTCATCGGCAGTAAGGGCGTTAAATTCGCTGATGAATTACCCATTCAACGAACCAAAACCGACAAGACATTTGTAACGCTGAAAGAGACACTTAAAGATTTTGACCCTGTCAATTATAGCGAGGGACTAAAGAACCTGTTAAGCACTGCGGCCACTAATTTAAGTGAACTCGGCGCAAAACGAGAGATTATCAGCGCGCTTGGCATGGAAGGCTCCCAGTCTAGCGCCTATTACACCAAAACAATCAGCTCCTTACTCGACATACCTGCTCAAGTTTCCACTCTTAGCAGTCACAGTGATATTTCCCGTCTTGCTTCTTCCTATTCAAGCTTACTTAGATCAAAGGAGCGCGCCGGTATGGAGCGAGCTTTGCTGACTACAGTATTTGCCACAGACCAGTTTACACCTGAAACCCTGAGTCGCTTCTTAAAAAACCTTTCAGCCCAGGATGTCTACCTGGACATGTTTTTTGCTTATGCTTTGGACAGCCAAAAACAGTTTTATAATACCAAGGTGTCCGGCGCCGATATTGATGAAGTTGAGCGGATTAAGAAGTCCGCCATTGAAAAAGGCAATCAGCCGGGATTAGGCATTGATCCTGCGCATTGGTTCAAAACCGCTACAGCGAAAATTGATCTGCTCAAGGGGGTTGAAGATAAACTCTCCAGCGATCTTTTAGAGGCTACCCAGAAATTAAAGAGCAATGCCCGTCGCATGGAAATAATTTTCGGCGCATTAACTATCCTTTCGGTACTGATTACCGCAGCCTTAACCTTCTTTATCAGCAGAGGACTTTTACGTTCGATCAGTACTCTTCAAAACGTCGCCAGCGCTATTGCCAATGGTGATTTAACTTCCCGTATCGATACTACCCAAAAAGATGAACTAGGTGAGCTGTTTCGGTCTATGAGCACCATGCAACAACAGTTACTTGAACGTATAACCAACGATCGCAAGGTACATGATGAATCCCTGCGCATCAAAATTGCTTTGGACGGCATTACCTCCAACGTGATGGTGGCCGACAATCAACGCAATATTATTTATTTAAACCCGGCAGTGCTGGCTATGATGCAACACGCCGAATCCGATATTCGCAAGGTGATGCCCACGTTTGACGCCAATAAACTTTTGGGTGGAAACATGGATATATTCCACAAGAAACCGGCTCATCAGCAACAAATATTGACAGACCTCAAATCGACTTTCCGTAGCGAGATTCACATAGGCCTCCGCACTTTTCACTTGATCGTCAACCCGATCAGCAATGAACAGGGACTGCGCATCGGCTCAGTGGTTGAATGGAAAGATAGAACTGCCGAAGTAGCGATTGAGCAAGAAGTGGCTCAAGTGGTTAGTGGCGCAGTATTGGGGGATTTTACGCAGAGGATCAGCGAACAGGATAAAGACGGCTTCCTTCTGCAATTAGCCCAGGGCGTTAATGAACTCATGGAAACCAGTTCTATGGGCCTGAATGAAGTGGTGCGGGTTCTCGGTGCCTTGTCTCAAGGAGACTTAACCGAAACTATTACCAATGAATACTCGGGTACTTTTGGCCGGCTCAAAATGGATTCAAATTCCACCGTAGAAAAACTTAAAGAAATTGTCAGTCAAATTCAGGATGCATCGATTGCCATTAATACCGCTGCGAAAGAAATTGCCTCAGGTAATAATGACCTTTCGCATCGCACCGAAGAACAGGCTGCCAGTCTGGAACAAACCGCTGCCAGCATGGAAGAATTAACCTCTACCGTACAGGCTAATAGTCAGAATGCGAAACACGCTAATCAACTGGCTATAGGTGCAACTGACATTGCCGGTAAAGGGGTTAAAGTCGTGAGACAGGTAGTCTCAACAATGGAGGACATTAATGACTCTTCGCGCAAAGTTGTTGACATTATTTCCGTGATTGATGGCATTGCGTTTCAAACCAATATTCTTGCGCTTAATGCGGCTGTAGAAGCAGCAAGAGCGGGCGAACAAGGTCGAGGTTTTGCCGTAGTAGCGGTCGAGGTAAGAAGTCTGGCACAACGCGCTGCCGCTGCCGCCGCCGAAATCAAAGGTCTGATCGGCGATTCGGTAGAAAAAGTCCAGGACGGCACCAATCTGGTTGCGCAGGCAGGAAAAACCATGGAAGAAATAGTGAGCGCCATTCGTGGCGTTACCGTCATTATGTCAGAAATTAGTTCTGCCTCTATGGAGCAAACTTCCGGCATTGAGCAGGTCAATCAGGCCATTGGTCAAATGGACGACGTGACGCAACAAAATGCGGCTTTAGTCGAGCAAGCAGCAGCGGCCGCCGAATCACTGGAAGAACAAACACAAACCTTGGCAGAGACAGTAGCGCACTTTAAGCTGGAAGCCGATTCAAGTAGCTTTAGCGGTTCTTTTAATTCTCCTACCAAAAACACCAGTCAAAGTAGCAGGAAAATTGAAGCGCCCAAAAGCAGCGATATTGACCTGGAAATGGCTCAGCAAAAACATGGTGAGTGGAAAGTAAAGCTGCGCAGAGCCATTACAAAACATGAATTGATGGATGTTAAAACCATTGCCAGAGACGATTGTTGTGATTTCGGCAAATGGCTACACGGTGACGGTAAAATAAAGCTTGGACATCAAACTAGTTTTTCTGAGTGCCTTTCAAGGCACGCTGCCTTTCATGTTGAAGCAGGGAAAGTCGCCGAGGTAATCAATGCTCAAAGGTATAAAGATGCTGAAGCCATGTTGGGAGCTGGAACCCCCTATACTTTAGCCTCAAACCAAGTAGGAATTGCAATTATGCGCTTGAAACAAGATGTCAATTCATCTTCAGGCAACGCGCAAAAACCACCTGCGAATGATCAATGGGAAGAGTTTTAGTTAATGCCTTGTTACGATAGACATAAAGAAATAATCTTTATGTCTATCGTGTTAACAATTAAGTCGACATGATTTATTTCTTTTTTAGAGCCAGCTTCGCCTGATCCCATAACGCATCAAGCTCGGCCAGTTCGCAGTCTTTCAGATTCAGACCTGAGACTTCAAGCTGTTGTTCAATATGTTGAAAGCGCCTGGAGAATTTTTTGGTACTTTCTTTCAGTGCAACTTCGGCATTGACGTTTAAATGCCGAGCCAAATTAACAGTCACCAATAATAAATCCCCAATTTCCTCCTGGATATGCGCCTGATCTCCCGACTGCCAAGCTTCCTTAACCTCATCCAGCTCTTCAAGCACCTTATCAAAAACCGGCAAAACAGTTGGCCAGTCAAAACCATGATTAGCCGCGCGATCCTGGATTTTTTCACATTCAATTAAGGCAGGAAGATTACGGGCCACGCCCGATAAAACACTTTCGGGTTCCGCAGATTTATTTTTCTTTTGGCGTTCAAGCGCTTTTTCCTGTTCCCAAGCCTGATGCCGCTCTGCATCAGTTTCAAAAACGGCATCAGAAAAAACATGCGGGTGGCGACGCACCAATTTGTCGCAAATGCCTTCCGAAACCTGCTCAAAAGTAAAATGTCCCCGTTCTTCGGCAATTTGGGAATGAAAGACGACTTGTAACAACAAGTCGCCCAATTCTGAGCGCAAATCATCCAGATCGTTACGTTCAATGGCATCCACAACTTCGTAAGCTTCTTCAATCAAATAAGGAATCAAACTGGTGAAGTCCTGCTTCAGATCCCAGGCACAGCCATCTTCAGGCTGTCGCAGACGAGCCATAATGGCCAAAAGATTTTGTGTGTTTTTTAACATGAAGGGTTGCTGGTGTTGAAGTTATCAAAGAATTCTAAAAACGGCCATTTATTCACGAAAGACACTTAAAAAATCAATGTGTTGGAGCAACTTTACCTGCACACTTTGTGTAACAGCTTACACATTACTGTCTCTTTGAGAATTTTCGTGCTTTTAGTGTCTTTCGTAAACTAAATTTTGCTTGAAACGCTAAAACGATGATCCAAAATTTTCTCGGTAGCGCTCTTTAAAACTATCCATATCAAACGAATGATTCTGAGTACCGTTATTTTCGATTTTAATAGCGCCCATTAATGAAGCGACTCTGCCCGTCACTTCCCAGCCCAAATCATTCATCAGACCGTACAGCAGACCTGCCCGATAGGCATCACCACAACCAGTTGGATCAAGAATAGCTTTGGGACTTGCAGCAGGAATACTGATACATTTGCCTTGACTGTATATTTGAGAGCCCTGGCCGCCCAAAGTAATTATCAGCGCCTCAACATGCTCGGCCATTTGCTCCAAAGTCAAACCGGTACGTTCCTGCATGAGTTCGGACTCATAGTCATTTAAAGTCACCCAGGTAGCCTGATCCAACAATTTAAGCAACTCTTCGCCATTAAACATGGGCATGCCTTGGCCCGGATCAAAAATAAAAGGAATGTCCAGTTCCGCGAACTGCTCGGCATGCAATTGCATCCCTTCTTTGCCATCAGGTGACACGATACCAATGCTAATATTTCTATCAGTAGGCACTGAATTCAAATGCGAACAATTCATTGCACCTGGATGAAAAGCAGTAATCTGGTTAGCCTCTTCATCGGTGGTGATATAGGCTTGCCCGGTATAATGATTATCCAGAATCCGGATAAATTCACTGGACAACTGGTTTTGCGCCATCCATTGGGCGTAAGGTTCAAAATCATGCCCTACGGTAGCCATGGTTAATGGCTCTTCACCGAGTAATTTCAGATTATAAGCAATGTTACCCGCACAACCACCGTATTCACGACGCATGATCGGCACCAGAAAAGATACATTCAGGATGTGAATTTTTTCAGGCAATATGTGATGTTTAAATTTATCATGAAAAACCATGATAGTGTCGTAAGCCATAGACCCACAGATTAATGCGCTCATTGTGTTCCTCTTTATCGCCAGGTTTGGTGAATAGATCGCACGACTGCCGGTAGCAGTTGCGGCTAAAGTAAAATTAATGTCCAGGTAACTGCAGCCCAGGCCAGTGACATCATAACTGCTGCCGAACCGATATCTTTGGCGCGACCGGATAATTCGTGATGCTCAAGTCCCACTCTATCAACCACCGCTTCTACCGCAGTGTTTAACAACTCAACCAGCATCACTAAAACCACACTGCCAATCAACAGCAATTTTTCAATTGGGGTTTCCCCTAACCAGATTGCAATGGGTGTACTTATGATAAAAAGGATGACTTCCTGTCTGAAAGCTTCTTCGTGTGTCCAGGTTGCTTTAAACCCGGCGATAGAAAAAAAACACGCGTTAATTAGGCGCTTTAGGCCTTTTGCATTTGGATTTGCCATTGTTATTAAGGTTCAAGTTTTAAGATTCAAAAGTTAAAGACGAAAGTTACTTTAGCGTAACTCTTTGCCTCTTTTCATTAAGTGAGCGTTATTGCTCAATCATTAGCTGGTAGTCATCTGCATCCATCAGCTCGTCGAGTTCAGACGAGTTATCCATTTTTATACAAAACAGCCAGGTTCCATAAGCATCATCATTAACCAGCTCAGGCTGATCCAGCAGGTCTTCATTGACTGCTACCACTTCACCACTGACCGGACTAAATAAATCGGATGCTGTTTTAACCGATTCGACCACTGCACACTGTTGTTGCGCCGTAAATAGGCTTCCAACTTCCGGCAATTCAATAAAAACCAAATCGCCCAATTCTTCTTGAGCAAAATCAGTTATGCCGACACGAACAATATCATCGTCTTCCATTTGCACCCATTCGTGAGTTTTTGCGTACTTCAGGTTATCAGGTAGTTCGCTCATTAAAATCTCCCAATTATGATAATTACTTTATTTACGTGGCAACTGCTCCTCCGTTGCTTTAACTTCTGCATAAGCCACATGACTGGAGACAATGCAGACATTGCAGGCGCAAATATCTGTCCATACTGTTGAAGGATAACGCGCAATTTTTTAAAAACAACAAAAAAATGCATTTGAGAATGGAAATCTTATAACATAAACAGATTAATACACTTCTTTTCTGAACCAATGAATGTTCTTGTAATAGCTGTTTTTTTTATATTTTCTGTTACTCTCGTTTCTGCAGACGAAGATGATAAGCCAAATGCACCGCCTTCAGGCTTAGCCGACTCGGAATTTATTTATCTGTCCGGTAAAGCCCAGTCATTATCGGGTTTACAGACAAAGAAACTAACAACTGTTAGTCATCAGGCCGAATTTACCGCATACGCGAAAGCCATCAATATACAGCCTTTATTCGAATTACGACGCCGTTATTTACTTGCCTTGACCGAACAGAACGGTGCTGTGGCAAGATTCAAACAGGCCGAGCAAAGCATTAAACGTCAACAAGATCTGTTTCGTGACGGTGCAACTTCGAAACGAAATTTACAGCTTCAGCAAGCACAATGGCAAACCGATAAGGCACAGCTTGATGCAAGTGGCCTGCAGGGTAAGGCAATTGTTGAAGAATCTCGTTTGGTTTGGGGTAAAAAATTGACTGAGAGGGCATTAGCAATGGATTCAGATTTATTGGGAGATTTTTTATCGGGCCAAAAAATCTTATTGCAAGTTACCTTGCCTGCAAACAAGCAACTGGCAAATACTATTAAACATATTGAAGTTGATGCAACCGGTAATCGTAGCATTGCCATTCCAGCCGAGCTTGTTTCAGCGGCTTTGCAAACAGATAGCACAGCACAAGGCGAAAGTTATTTTTTTCAGGCTGACGGCAGTCACATAAGATTCGGCATGCGTGTTGTGGCCTGGATCCCTGATCAAGACAAAGAACAATCCGGCGTTATTATTCCAAAATCCGCTTTAATCTGGCATCTGGATCAGGCTTTTGTGTACGTTAAAACCGCAGCCGAACAGTTCAGTCGACGAAATATAGAGTATTTTTCACCGGTAAGTGAAGGTTATTTTGTAAATAAAGGACTTAATACTGGAGAATTACTGGTTACGACGGGCGGACAGATGTTATTGTCTGAAGAATTTAAAGTTCAAATTCCAAGTGAGGCTGAGTAATTTTAATTACCTGAATTGGAACGATTACTGGCCAAACCAAGCATCCGGAACTGCATCTTGAGGCAAATTCTGCGATAATGGATATAACAAAGTACTAAATTCGATGTACTCATGTCGACTATAACCATTTATTCAACAATGCTGCTATGAACGAAGAAACAACATTTAAACCTTGTGACCTGGTTATCTTTGGAGCTTTAGGCGACTTATCCCGTCGCAAGCTACTTATTTCACTGTATCGTCTTGAAATGGCTAGCTTAATTGAACCGGATACCCGCATTATTGGTATAGACCGCTTCGAGGGTAGTAATGAAGAATTTGTAGAAACCATCCATAAAAGTTTACAAGAATTTTTAAATGAAAAGCTGGACGAACAGACATGGTTACAATTCTCCGCCCGGTTTTCTTATCTTAAAATAGATTTGACGCAACTGGATGAGTACCAGATTTTGAATACCATTATCGATGGTAAATCCAGAGTTATGGTGAATTATTTTGCCGTTGCGCCTTTTTTGTTTACCAATATTTGTCAGGGATTAGCCCAGTGCGGTGTTTTGAACGAAGAATCACGCATGGTAATGGAAAAGCCGATTGGCCATGACCTGAAGTCCTCAAAAGCCATTAATGATTCGGTTGCAGAGGTTTTTACCGAGAAACAGTCTTACCGGATTGATCATTATCTGGGCAAAGAAACCGTACTTAATTTATTGGCCTTGCGTTTTGCCAATTCAATTTTTACCACTAACTGGAATCACAATACCATTGATCATATCCAGATTACCGTTGCTGAAGAAGTAGGCATTGAAGGTCGCTGGGAATATTTCGACAAAACAGGGCAATTGCGCGATATGTTGCAAAATCATTTATTGCAAATCCTGACCTTTGTCGCCATGGAACCACCGGTTAATCTTGAAGCGCAAAGCATTCACAATGAAAAGATAAAAGTACTTGCCGCGTTAAGACCCATTACCATAGAAAATGTAGAACGGAAAACCGTTCGTGGACTCTACACCTCTGGTGAAATCAAAGGCATTCAGGTACCCGGCTATCTTGAAGAAGAAGGCGCCAATACTGAAAGCACCACCGAAAGTTTTGTTGCCTTGCGCGTCGATATTGATAACTGGCGTTGGGCCGGCGTACCTTTTTACTTGCGTACCGGCAAACGAATGACCTACAAACGCACTGAAATTGTTGTTAATTTCAAGCAATTACCGCATAACATCTTCAAGGAAAGCTTTGCCGAGCTGCCGTCAAATAAATTGATCATTCACTTACAACCCAATGAAGGCGTTGAAATTCAGATTCTAAACAAGATTCCGGGTATTGATGAAAATATCAAGTTGCAAAAAACCAAACTGGATTTAAGTTTTTTTGATACTTTTAAAAACAGCAAGATTTTTGGTGGCTATGAAAAATTGGTGCTGGAAGCCATGCGCGGCAACCCGACCCTGTTTCTGAGTCGTGAAGAGATTGAACAAGCCTGGACTTGGGTTGATTCAATTCAGGATGCCTGGGCACATCTTGATGCCGCGCCAAAATCCTATCCTGCCGGCACTTGGGGCCCCGCTGATGCCGATGAGTTAATTACCAGAGATCAAAGAGCCTGGGAAGAGTGATAGAAGTACGTAGCATAAACCAGCCGTGATAAAATTTTGCTAACTTTGAATCTGTTCTTTGAATAACCTTAATTAGGAATAAACATGCATCCCGTAATTGAAAAAGTGACTCAGGATATTATTGAGCGTAGCCATCCAACTCGCTCTGCTTATCTGGCCTATATTGATAGCGTCGCTAAAAAAGGCCCTGTTCGTTCGGGCATGGGCTGCGGTAATTTGGCTCATGGCTTTGCCGCCTGTAGCGCGACCGAAAAAGCCGATCTAACCGGCGATCAAAAAGCGAATATTGCCATTATCACTGCTTACAATGATATGTTGTCGGCGCATCAACCTTATAAAGATGCACCCGACTTAATCAAAGCCGCAATTAGGGAAGCCGGTGGCGTCGCTCAGGTTGCAGGTGGCGTTCCAGCAATGTGTGATGGCATTACCCAGGGTCAGTCTGGTATGGAGCTATCCTTATTTAGCCGTGACTTGATTGCCATGGCTACGGCGGTCGGCATGAGCCACAATATGTTTGACGGTGCCTTGTATCTGGGTGTTTGTGACAAAATTGTGCCGGGATTATTGATTGGCGCGTTGAGTTTTGGTCACTTGCCAACCATTTTCATTCCAGCAGGCCCCATGCCCAGCGGCTTGACCAACAAAGAAAAAGCCCGCGCCCGTCAGGCTTACGCGACCGGTAAAATTGGCCGTAAAGAACTACTCGAAGCCGAGTCAGCGTCTTACCACAGCCCCGGCACCTGTACCTTTTACGGCACAGCAAACAGTAACCAAATGATGATGGAAATTATGGGCTTGCATTTGCCAGGCAGCTCTTTCGTCAATCCTTACACACCGTTACGCGACGAGTTAACTCAGGCTGCCGCAAGACAGGTTTTAAAATTTACCGCATTGGGCGACGATTACCGCCCCATTGCTCACATGGTTTCCGAAAAAGCTATTGTTAATGCCGTCATCGGCTTGTTGGCAACCGGCGGTTCGACCAACCATACCATGCATTTAATCGCTATTGCCCGTGCTTCCGGTATCGTTCTTAACTGGGATGATTTTGATAATCTGTCCAAAGCAGTGCCTTTAATCGCAAAAATCTATCCGAATGGCCCTGCTGATGTAAATCACTTTCAAGCTGCCGGTGGTATGGGCGTATTAATTGCTGAACTATTGAGAAATGGTCTGCTGCATGAAGATATTATTACTGTGGCGGATGAGCGCGGCATGAACAACTATTGCCAGGAACCCAAACTGATAGACGATAAATTGATTTGGGAATCTGTTCCAGAAGCGTCTCTGGACAACGAAGTGCTTGGCACCGTTGAAAAACCCTTTGCGAAGGGCGGCGGTTTACATGTGATGCATGGCAATTTGGGTCGCGGCATTTCCAAATTGTCTGCCGTATCCGAAGAACATCAGATCGTTGAAGCGCCTGCCATTGTGTTTGATGATCAGGAAGATATGCTTGCCGCTTTTAAACGCGGCGAACTGGAAAAAGATTTTGTCGCTGTTATTCGCTTTCAGGGACCTCGTTCGAATGGGATGCCGGAACTGCATAAACTGACGCCACCACTTGGCGTGCTTCAGGATAAAGGCTTCAAAGTGGCTCTGGTAACTGACGGACGTATGTCAGGCGCTTCGGGCAAAGTACCGTCAGTAATTCATCTATGCCCCGAATGTGAATCCGGTGGTCCGCTAGCGAAAGTACTTAGTGGCGATATTATTTCCATGAACCTGCAAACTGGCAATATCAATGTCTTGATTGACGATGTTGAATTTAATGCACGAATTCCAGTGCCTAACTCGGCTAAAAATCATCATTATGGCATGGGCCGCGAGATGTTTGGTGGCTTCCGTCTGGGTGCTTCCTCCGCAGAAACAGGCGCATCTAATCTGTTTCTTGTCGATTAACTTATAATAATAATTACTGGATCAAACTATGAACTCAAATAACTGGAAAATCCAACCTAAAGACGTTTTAAATACAGGGCCCGTGATGCCTGTTATGGTCATTCAAGATCTTGAAGATGCCGTGCCTCTGGCTAAAGCCTTGGTTGCGGGTGGTATTAAAGTGTTGGAAATAACCTTGCGCACTCCGATAGCACTGGAAGCAATCAGACTGATTAGCCAGCAAGTTGAAGGGGCGATCGTGGGTGCCGGCACTATTACTACACCTGAACAACTAAAAGCAGCCGAAGAGGCAGGCGCGGTTTTTGCGATCAGCCCGGGGTTAACTCCCAAGCTTTTAGAAGCTGCCCTAGCCGGAAATATAGCCTTGATTCCTGGTATAGCGACCTTGTCAGAGCTTATGACGGGCATGGAATATGGACTTGATCATTTCAAATTCTTTCCGGCTGAAGCGGCAGGCGGCATCCCCATGCTTAAGTCAATTGCCGGTCCAGTTCCTAATGTGACTTTTTGCCCGACTGGTGGTATTTCACCGGAAAACTATCATAGTTATTTGCAGTTAAGTAATGTCGCCTGTGTAGGCGGCTCATGGCTTGCGCCTACTGATGTGGTAACATCAAAAAACTGGCATAAAGTGACTGAACTGGCAAGACAAGCCATAGAAAGAGCAGCCTGAGCTATTTCTTTTTGACGTCGTTATTCCATTCATCGGAGCGACACCAATGATGCGATTTTTGTAATAAGCCGCAAATTTGGCTTCGCTCGCACAAACGGCTTTTAAATACGATTTACCTGTTATTAATATCCTTTTAATAACGTTAGGCGAAATCCAAGAATCAATATATCTGCAAGCCGGATATATTCTTCTAAGAAAATAGCCTTATCTACATTGTTTCAAAACCGAGAAAATACATGACTAATCTGCGAACTGTTACTTTAAATGAGGAAACTTATTCCTTATGTGAGTTGCCAATTTTATCTGGAACGACCGGACCCGACGTGGTCGATATTCAGACTTTTTACCAAAAGACAGGCATGTTTACCTACGATCCAGGCTTTACTTCAACGGCCAGTTGCAGTTCCTCGATAACCTATATAGACGGTGAAAAAGGAGTTCTTTTATATCGTGGCTATCCCATCGAGCAACTAGCCGAGCATTGTACCTTTTTGGAGGTTTGTTATTTACTGCTCAATGGCGAACTGCCTACGCCATCTGAAATGGATGACTTTGAAGGCACCATCACCATCCATACCATGGTGCATGATCAGCTGACCAACTTTTTTAAAGGCTTTCGCCGCGATGCCCATCCAATGGCTATTATGGTTGCGGTTGTTGGCGCCTTGTCGGCGTTCTATCATGATGCACTGGATATCAACTCTAAAAAAGATCGCGATATTAGCGCCATCCGCTTGATCGCCAAAGTCCCCACTATCGTGGCGATGTGCCATAAATACAGTACCGGCTTACCGTTTATGTACCCGCAAAACAAGCTGAGTTACGTTGAGAATTTTATGCGCATGATGCTGGGTACGCCTTGTGACGAATTTGTGCCAAATCCTGTGTTGGTTAGAGCACTGGACAGAATTTTGATCCTTCATGCTGATCATGAACAAAATGCCTCGACCTCCACAGTACGTTTATCCGGTTCCAGTGGCGCCAATCCTTACGCCTGTATTACTGCCGGAATTGCCTGTCTTTGGGGAGCTGCGCACGGCGGAGCCAATGAAGCAGTGCTCAACATGCTGGAAGAAATAGGCGATGTTTCAAATATCACGGCATTCATAAACAAGGCCAAGGACAAACACGACCCGTTCAGGCTCATGGGTTTTGGTCATCGCGTTTATAAAAATTATGATCCTCGCGCCAAATTGATGCGGGAAACTTGCCATGAAGTACTGACTGAACTGGGCTTGCATGATGATAAAATCTTTAAATTAGCGCTGGAGTTGGAGCGTATAGCGCTTGAAGACGAATATTTCATCGAGAAAAAACTGTACCCAAATGTCGATTACTATTCCGGCATCGTGCTGCATGCTTTAGGCATACCGAGTAACATGTTTACTGCGATGTTTGCGATGGGGAGAACCGTAGGTTGGATTGCCCACTGGGATGAAATGATAGCCGATCCTGAGCAAAAAATAGGACGACCCAGACAGCTTTATACCGGTGCAACAAGACGCGACGTGCCATCACAGCATATTAAACCCGGCAAACGTCCATAACAGCGAATAATTACCAAGAATACAAAGTCGGGCATAAATACTCGACTTTGACTTTTCTATTTCCTCATCTGGCACCGTTTGCAAAGAGCGTTGCGACTGCCAACGCTCTACATCATGCAACGGCTTCTAAAAAAGATTCTTAGAATTCATTATCAACACTGATCTTTTCCAGCTTCCATATTTCATTATTGTAATCATCAATAGTTCTGTCTGTAGAGAACTTGCCGCTACCCGCACAATTTAAAATACTCATCTTTGTCCAGTTTTCCTGGTCTTGATAAGCAATTTCCACCCGTTTTTGAGCGTCGATGAAACTACGGAAATCAGCAGCCGTCATCCAGGGATCGTTTGGACTTCTTATAGAATTTATAATGTCGTCAAAAAGCCCCGGTTCAAATTGATTAAAATGCCCGCACTCTAGCAACTTAATAACCCGATTCAAATCTTCATCCTGGTCAATAATCGCATTTGGATTATAGTGATGACTCATTTCTTCAACCTGATCCTCAGTCAAACCAAATAAAAAGAAATTGTCATCGCCGACTTCTTCGCGAATTTCAATATTGGCGCCATCCAGAGTACCAATCGTCAAAGCACCATTCATCATAAACTTCATATTGCCGGTACCCGACGCTTCCTTGCCCGCAGTTGAAATTTGCTCGGAAAGATCAGCGCCCGGACAAATTTTTTCCATCGCCGAAACCCGGTAATTAGGCAAAAAAACCAGTTTTAATTTTCCGCCAACATCAGGATCGGAATTAACTACACTTGAGACATTATTGATCAACTTGATGATTTTTTTCGCCATGTAATAACCCGGCGCCGCTTTACCGCCAATCAAAACACAACGATCAGTCCAGTTTGCTATATCGCCACGCTTGATACGGTCATATAAATGAACCACATGCAACACGTTTAAAAGCTGGCGCTTGTATTCATGAACACGTTTGACCTGCACATCAAAAATAGCGTCTACATTAAAATCCACATCATGTTCGAGTTTCTTGAAATCAATCAGCCTTTGCTTCGCGTCCTGTTTAATTTCACGCCAGCGCTTACGAAATGCCTGATCTTCGGCAAAAGGTTTCAATTTCGTTAACAAGGACAAGTCCGTCAACCAGCCATTGCCTATGGTTTCAGTAATTAGCTCGGCCAATTCTGGATTACAGGCAGCCAACCAACGGCGAGGTGTTACGCCATTGGTTTTGTTATTGAATTTATGCGGCCATAACTCGTAAAAATCACGGAATAAGCCTTGCTGCAATAATTTTGAATGCAACGCGGCAACGCCATTAACCGAATAGCTGCCGACTATAGCCAGATAAGCCATCCTGACATGTTGCACGCCGCCTTCTTCAATAATAGACATACGGTTTAGCCGGCCAATATCTCCTGGCCAATGCGCTGAAACTTCGGCCATAAAATGGGCGTTAATATCAAAGATAATTTCTATAAGCCTGGGCAACAACTGCTTAAACAGATTAACCGACCACCGCTCCAACGCCTCAGGCAATAAAGTATGGTTTGTATAAGCCATTGTTTTACGTGTGATCGCCCATGATTCATCCCAGGTTAAACCATGCACATCCATTAAAAGGCGCATTAATTCTGCGACCGCTATACTTGGATGTGTATCGTTTAACTGAAAAGTATTTTTTGCTGCGAATTCAGAAAAATCCTGCCCATGACGACCAACCCAAGTGGCCATCAAATCCTGCAAACTCGCTGAGGCAAGTAAATATTGCTGACGCAAACGTAAGGCCTTACCGTTTTCATTGGCGTCATTGGGATACAACACCATGGTAATATTTTCGGCAGTGTTTTTTGCCGCTACCGATTCAGCATAATCACCGGCATTAAACTCTTGTAGATTAAATTCTTCGGTAGCGGCCGCTTTCCATAAACGCAAGGTATTAACCGTACCGTTTTGGTAGCCAGGGATTGGTGTGTCATACGGAATCGCCAGTATGTCCTGAGTTTCTACCCAAGTGCTTCTTTTATTACCAAATTCATCGATATGTGACTCCGTATGGCCGCCAAACTTTATTCTCTGAGTGTATTCAGGTCGTTCAATTTCCCAGACATTTCCATTACGTAGCCAATGATCAGGTTTTTCTACCTGCTCACCGTTGATAATATCTTGCGAAAACATTCCGTATTCATAACGTAAACCATAGCCAGTGACGGGTAGCTGCAAGGTTGCGCAACTATCAATAAAACAGGCAGCCAGACGACCCAAGCCGCCATTACCCAAGCCTGCATCCGGTTCGCTCTCAACCAGCTCCTCAAGCTCAAGGCCCAATTGATACATCGCCTGCTCAACCGACTCTGTAATACCCAGATTTAACATGGCATTACTTAAAGTACGCCCCATTAAAAACTCCATCGACAAATAATAACCTCTCTTGCAATCCGTCTCTTTATAGGCATTGTAAGTTCGTTTCCAGCGCTCAATGAGTCGATCACTAATAGCCATCGACAGCGCTTCATAAGCATAATGCGGGGACGTACAGTTTGCATCCCTGCCCAAGCGATGACTGTAATAACGTTTGAAATCGGCAATAAAATCTTTTTCCGTCAAGCCTAATTCTGGAAGCACGGTTATTGTGGATGTGGGTTTACTTGTTTTGAAACTTTTATGCGGCATATGTTTAACACTACTTTAAAGTTGAGATAGGTTGATGTTAACTACTTTTTTTTATTTAGCAAAAAAACTTTTTTTCAGAAGGATAATCAATTGTCTGTTTTATCGTAAAGACTTCTCCCAACGACTTACCAGGGCAGCAGCAATACTGTTACCAAATACATTGGTTGCACTGCGTCCCATATCTAAAACCTGATCGACCGCCAACAGCAGGAGCAAGCCAGCCTCAGGAATATGAAACATGGATAAGGTTGCCGAAATAACTATCAGGGAAGCTCTAGGAACGCCGGCCACCCCCTTACTGGTAAACAGAAGCGTCAACAACATAATGAGTTGATCGCCTAACGCCAGATCAATGCCGTAAGCCTGGGCAATAAAAAGCACCGCAAAGGTCATGTACATCATACTGCCATCAAGGTTGAATGAGTAGCCTAAGGGCAAGACAAGCCCGCAGATTTTTTCATCGCATCCAAAACGTTCGAGTTGTTGTAATAATTTAGGATAAGCGCTTTCGCTACTTGCCGTACCAAAAGCCAGCAGCATGGGTTCACGGATATGTCGAATCAAAGACAGTATTCTGCGACCCAAAAACAAACCGCCTACACAGCACAACGCACAACAAAGCAGTAACAAGCCTAGATAAAACTCACCAATAAACTGACCATACGTTACTAATATGCCAATGCCATTTTGCGTGATAACTGAAGCGACTGCCGCAAACACCGCAACCGGCGCAGAGTGCATTACATAGCCAGTCACTTTCAACATGATATGCGAGAGTGAATCGAGTAATTTGACCGTTGGATGCGCCAATTCACCCAGCGACGCACAAGCCACGCCAAAGAACATGGAGAACACCACAATCTGCAATATCTCGTTGCTGGCCATAGCGTCGATAATGCTTTTTGGAAACATGTGCGAAACAAAAGTACCGAGTGTCGGCGCTACCTCGGGCAAGCCTGTCTTAGTCCCAACCTCGGGCAATGCGATATGCAAAGAGCTACCCGGCTCAAATCCATTCACCAACAACATACCCAGAAGCAAGCTGCAAATTGACGCCGAAAAAAACCACAACATTGCCTTAATGCCAACGCGTCCAACGGTATGAATATCACCCATTTTGGCCATGCCCACGACCAACGTGGCAAAAACCAGTGGCGCGATAATCATCTTGACCAGACGCAGAAAAATATCCGTCAACGCGGCAAATATATTGATAACCGGCTTCAGCTGCTCACTTTCCAAGGTCAAATTAAGCAGTTCGCCAATGATAATACCGAGTATTAATGCCACCACGACATAAAGGGTCTGACGGCTGGGTTGTTGAGTTTGAATCGTCATAAACTAAATGCTAAACAATTGAATACGAATAAAAATACTTAAATAAAACCTATCTAACAACACCGCTTAATACCATTCCACTTTTCGTCCTGCCACTGCCTGAAAAAAGCCGCTTTACTTAATGGCGTAACATCTTGATGATGCTCCCTATGATGCTTTAAATAGCATTCATAAGCATCATCCCCAGACAGTCGACGCACATTCCGCCAAAATAATTTGAGATTTATAAACATCAATCTCTCACCCAGTCTTCAACCAAACGACTTGGGATATGGGGTGATTCTGCCAATGCTGGCACCGGTTTTCCCGCCAAAAAACGACTGCAAACGCGCAACATGTCAAACACGATCAACCATAATAAAGTGACAAAAAATAAAGTCAGCCAGCCATCCAGATGTAAATTAAAGATTAATTGCGGTGCGACCGCAGCTTTTTCAGAGGGTAATGAACCTGCCGCCAGTTTATCAGCCAGCTCATTAGCTGCCGAAAAGAAACCGATACGAATATTATCACTGGTGATTTTCTCCCAGGCTGCCGTGCTGGTGATAATTACCAGCCATACCAAAGGTAAACCGGTCACCCAGGCATATTTGAACTTTTCGGATTTAATCAAAATTCCGGTAGCCACACAAAGGGCAATCGCCGCTAACATTTGATTAGCAATGCCAAACAGGGGCCATAAAATATTGACGCCACCATTTGGATCAATGACCCCGATATAAAGAAAATAACCCCAGCCTGAAACTACCAAGGCGCTGGTCAACACAACCGAAGGTGTCCAAGACGTTTCCCCCATTTTAGGCCAGATATTACCGAGCATATCCTGTAACATGAACCGTCCGACTCGGGTACCAGCATCCAGCGTGGTGAGAATAAAAATAGCCTCAAACATGATCGCAAAGTGGTACCACAAAGCCAGCATACTCTCGCCAAAAGCACTGCCAAAAATACTGGCCATGCCCACGGCCAGCGACGGCGCACCACCGGTACGGGCAAACAGTGTTGCTTCGCCCATTTGACGCGCCAGCAACTGCATCTGCTCAACCGTAACCGGAAAGCCCCACGAGGAAATCTTGGCAACCGCCTCAATAGCTTCTTTGCCGACTACACCGGCCGGACTGTTTATCGCAAAAAAAACACCTGGCTCAAGTACCGTCGCGGCCATCATCGCCATTATTGCGACAAAGGATTCCAGCAACATGCCACCATAGCCAATCATGCGAATATCGCGTTCATTACTCAGCAATTTTGGCGTGGTGCCGGAGGCAATCAAGGCATGAAAGCCTGAAATAGCTCCGCAAGCGATGGTAATAAACACGAAGGGAAATAACTTGCCGCCGAAAATAGGTCCTGTGCCATCAATGAACTGTGTTAATGCCGGCATTTTCACTTCCGGTTGCAACATGATAATTGCCACCGCCAACAAAGTGATAGTGCCCAGTTTGACATAAGTTGACAAATAATCGCGCGGTGCCAGCAACAACCAAACCGGCAAAATCGCAGCCGCGAAACCATAGGCCATCACACACCAGGCCAGCGTCAAGCCTTCATGATCGAACCAGACACGTAAGATTTCATTGTGATCAATCCAGCCGCCGCCGACCACGGCTAATAATAATAAAATCACGCCCAAGGCAGAGGCTTCCAGAACCTGACCGGGACGAAAAGTGCGCATGTATAATCCAACAATCATCGCAATCGGAATGGTCGCAGACACCGTAGCGGTTGCCCAGGGACTGTGTTTCATGGCGTTGACCACCACCAGTCCCAGTACTGCAATCAAAATAATCATGATCGCAAAAGTTGCGATTAAAGCAGCCGTTCCACCCAAAGCACCTAACTCATCACGCGCCATCTGCCCCAAACTTTTGGCATCGCGCCGGGTCGACAAAAACAGCGTTACCATGTCCTGCACACACCCCCCCAACACCGCGCCAAACAATATCCACAAGGTTCCGGGCAAATAACCGAATTGCGCAGCCAAGGTCGGCCCCACCAAAGGCCCGGGGCCGGCAATAGCGGCAAAATGATGGCCGAACACAATCCATCTATTGGTTGGTACAAAATCACGGCCATTATCTAACCGCTCTGCAGGTGTTGCCCGTGTTTGATCAACCACCAACACTGTCGCCGCAATCCAGGCTGCATAAAACCGATAGGCAATGGCATACACACATAAAGCGGCAGTAATAAACCACAGCGTGTTGATGTTCTCACCTCGATTTAAAGCAATGCCGCCTAGCGCAGTTGCTCCGAGCATGGCAATAAACAGCCAGATGGCGTATTTTTTAAGATTATTCATCAGCTTTTTTTATTAAATGATCAAATCGTATAAAGGTAAATTTACCAATCCAGCCCATCGTGATTTACTAAAACTTTATTGGCAAGCTTTACAAATCCTCAACCAAAAAAATCTTGTAAACCTCATAAGCCGGCTCTTCATAAGGATGAACGCCAAGTAGCGTTTGCACGACTTCCTTGATGGAGGTATCGGTGCATATCATTTCAACTTTATATTCCACTACTTTTTCCAGTTGATCAAGATGTCCAATATAGGGCTGACTATTTAGCAAAGGCCTGAATTGTCCTTCACCCCGCACTTGCCAACAACATTGATCGTAAGCCTTATAATGCCCGGCACCTTTGGCAAATAAGGCATTTTTTACCCGCTCAAGATCCGATTCCGGAACATAAAAACACAATTTATACATAAATATTAACCTTACACCATCATGTCTTTCCAATGTTTTAAATAGACTAGGTGTGGTAATTCTCAAAAAAAAACCCATCATAAAGACGGGCTTTTTATAACGCTTAAACCGATTAAACTCAGTTTTTAGATTGATCTACAATCTGATTAGCTTTTATCCAAGGCATCATGCTGCGCAGTTTTGCACCGACAACTTCAATCGGATGCTCTGCATTTAAACGACGCTTGGCGGTCATTTCAGGATAGTTAGTCATACCTTCCATGATAAATTGCTTGGCGTATTCACCATTTCTGATGTTTTTCAAGGCTTCACGCATTGCCCAACGACTTTCTTCGTTGATGACTTTCGGGCCAGTAACATATTCGCCATACTCTGCATTGTTCGAGATTGAGTAATTCATGTTAGCGATGCCGCCTTCAAACATTAAATCAACAATCAACTTTAATTCATGCAGACATTCAAAGTAGGCCATTTCAGGCTCATATCCGGCTTCAACCAAAGTTTCAAAACCCATTTTCACAAGTTCAACTGCACCGCCGCATAAAACGGCTTGTTCGCCAAATAAATCGGTTTCACATTCGTCGCGGAACGTGGTTTCAATAATACCTGAGCGACCACCACCAATAGCAGAAGCATACGATAAACAAATTGATTTCGCTGTGCCTGATGCATCTTGATGAACTGCGATTAAGTCAGGAACGCCGCCGCCACGCACAAATTCAGAGCGTACAGTGTGTCCAGGGGCTTTGGGCGCAATCATAATTACATCCAAGTCGGCACGTGGCACGACTTGGTTAAATAAAATTGCAAAGCCGTGGGCAAAAGCTAAAACTGCACCTTGTTTGATGTTTGGTTCAATTTCATCTTTATATAATTGTGACTGGAACTCATCAGGCGTCAAAATCATGACAATGTCCGCGCCCGCAACTGCTTCAGCAACCGGTTGTACGATTAAACCATGTGCTTCAGCCTTAGCAACTGAAGCAGATCCTGTGCGCAAACCCACAACAACTGCAACACCGGATTCTTTTAGATTAAGAGCATGGGCATGGCCTTGTGAACCATAACCGATAATGGCTACTTTTTTGCCTTTGATGATTGAAAGATCGGCATCTTTGTCGTAATAAACTTGCATGTTTTTTTCCTGTTTTTTTGTGTTTAAAATTAATGGGGTGAAAGGTGCAAGAATTTTTAAACTTGAACCGTGAGTTTTATATTATTCTGTTGCCCATGTTTCAAAGACTTCAGTTAATTCACACGCCAATTCGGGAAATAAATAAGGCGTGGCAATGTCACCATCAGTATACATGTGCTTTAGTTGATATTCTTTATTGTCATCCACAACAAACTGATGGATGGCTTGTTCTTCGGGATAAACGATCCAGTATTCGGTAACACCACTCTCTCTATACAGATCATATTTAATATTCATGTCCCGCTTGGTTGTACTTTTTGACAGTATTTCAATAATCCAATCAGGTGCGCCATTACAGCCTTGTTTATCCAAAATTTCAGGATGACAAATGACGCACAAATCGGGCTGCACTACCGTATGAATTTCCTCGCTGGCCAAAATTGATTTATTGCGATCATACAAGCGCACATCAAACGGTGCAGCATAAAGGCGACAATGCTTATGCCTAAAAAAATTGTGTAGCAAGGCTGTTAAATTAGCAGAAATATCTTGATGTCTGACATTCGGCGCAGGCGACATTAACATGATTTTGCCTTTAATTAATTCGAGGGCTTCATCAAGTCTCCACGTCATATAATCGGCGTAACTATATGTCTGGTTTAAATCCAATTGCGATAATTGGGTGATATTAGTCATCTACCAAACCTCGTTCACAAAGAAGAAAACAGCACCAATACCGTCAGCCTACAAATGCAATCCTTGTTCGCCTCTTGAAATACCCGTCGGACCGGAACGAACCACCTCAATAATAGTATCGCTAGCGATAGCAGCAATAAAAGCATCCAGTTTGCTGGAAGGCCCAGTCATTTCCACGACATAAGTCGTTGGCGTTACATCAATAATCTTGCCACGAAAGATTGCCGCCAAACTTCTGATTTCTTCGCGCGACTGCTCGGTAGTTTTGATCTTGACCATCATCAGTTCCCGTTCAATATGAACAGAATCCGCCAAATCAATCAACTTAACCACATCAATCAACTTGTTCAGCTGCTTGGTGATTTGTTCAATTATGTCTTCACTGCCACTGGTCACAAGCGTCATTCTTGAAAGACTTGGGTCTTCAGTAGGCGCCACGGTCAAAGATTCAATGTTATAACCGCGAGCGGAAAACAAACCGGCTACCCGTGATAAAGCACCTGATTCGTTTTCGATCAGGATAGAAATAATATGTTTCATTACGCTAACTCCCTGTCAGTCGAGGTGCCGGGAGCCACTCTTAAGGTCATGTCATGATGGCCTTTGCCCGATTCAATCATTGGATAAACATTCTCGGTTCTGTCGGTCAGTATATCCAAAAATACGGTGCGATCTTTCATTGCAAAAGCTTCTTCAAGTGCAGGTCTGACTTCTTCAGGTTTATCGATACGCATGCCAACATGCCCATAGGCCTCTGCCAGTTTGACAAACTCCGGAATAGTATCCATGTAAGAATGCGAGTAGCGGCTTTCGTAGGAAAACTCCTGCCATTGCCGAACCATTCCCATATAACTGTTATTCAGGTTGATAATTTTTACCGGCGTTTTATATTGCAAAGCCGTAGATAATTCCTGAATACACATCTGGATACTGGCATCACCGGTAACACAAGCGACTTCAGA
>CAILCX010000040.1 GCA_903832775.1 uncultured Methylobacter sp.
GAGCGGGGAACTTAGCCGATGAATCTATTGAGGCCGATGTTGGCATATCCTTGGTACCAAATTCTTCAAACATCAACATCTTGGCAGTAAACGGTGTCGCTTGGTTTGCAAGAGGACAATTCGCATTGGGCGTGCCATCGGCGTTCATTGTATTTAAAATCTGTCCTTTAGCATTAACGACTGTAGCCACAGAGCACAGTGGACTAGGAACAGGGACAGCAGCAAGAGTCACCGGATTTACAGTTGCCGTAGGAATATTAAACGCTGCTTCCGCTGTAGTTGCCAAACAACCTGATAATAAGGCGATGGCAACACCTAAAGTGGAAGCGAGTTTAAATTCGCCGGGACGACCAATTTCAATGGCCTCGTGAGTAGTGACATCACCCCGCAGGTTGATGCTGTTATTGATTGTTTTCATAATAAATTTCTTCCTAATTAAAAAAAGTAATGATTAAAAATGTTAATGCAAAATATCTTTATCTAAAATTCCAAGCTTTCAATCCATATCTGTTAAGCAGTGGCTACTCGAGGTCAATTACTCTTTATTTACTGCGTCCTTGAACCTTCATCCATGAATAGGGAACTAACATAGGAATGTGTTAAAAGCCTTCAGAACCTTTTATTCCGCCCTACTTAGTACTAAGCAAGTAAGGTGCCAACACTGCTAAGTCTATGTTTTAAATTAAAAGTCTTATTTTTTATAATGGAATCGACAACAACTTATCATCTAGGACTGTAATATTTTTGATACAAGTACAACGCTATTAGTGATTAAACCTAAGATCGCACTGTAATATTTTTGATACACACGCAAACGATAAGCCCACATAAAACAAGGTTATCCATGGGCTAATCTGCACTAACCAGCCATTCAGCAATAAAATAAAAAGACCAATTAAAATAAAATTTATATTTTAAATCAGTATCTTATATTTTAATTTAATTAAATTTATGTTAAATAACTGTTTTTGAAATCCAAAAAACCTGGAATTTATTGAACTGTAACTTTCTTAATACAACGGTTTATTTATAACTACACCAAAGAAAAACCAATAATCTCATTAATTATTGTTTTTCATGCAGTTGCAGGAAAAAACCAAAGTAGATCCCCTTAAAAAAGCGTGCGAGGGTCTTTTAAAAAAAATAAATGAAAAAATAGAAGAATGCCAGGACATATGACAAAAACGGTATATCAAGCAAGTTTTGGCAGTCGAGGTGTCAGACTGTATAGAATTAGTTGAAGAACAGGGAAGGGTAAGACAGAAGTTTTAAGCTTGCGGCTTATCGGATAGTCTTTTTGGCTACCCGATAGTTTAATTGGAGGTTATTTCTTTGCTACCAGAACTGCAGCCGTGCGGAGAAAGTGCTTTCGGTTAATTCTTGTAAGCATCGGGCATGGCATCCCAGCCCATTTTGACTTGCAGCATCAAACCGAATACTTCATCTAATATGGTTTCGTCATTTTTGCTGTTGGCCATCAACAACCGACGAATCATATAGTCATAAAGATTGTGCAAGTTTTCTGCAATCGCGCCACCGGCTTCTTTATTTAAAGAACCTTGCAAACCACCCACTATATTAATAGCGACACTGATATTCTGACCTTTAGTGGCAATCTCGTTACGCGCCATGCTGGCTTTTGCAATTGAAATCCTTTCCAGAGCCCCTTCCATCAGCATTTGCACCAGACGATGAGGCGATGCGCCCATTACGGAACTACTCACACTCACTTGTTGATATTGTTTAATGGCTGACATTGCATTCATTTGACTATCCTCATTGATCGATTCATTGCGTTCCACTACCTGAAACACCTGTTTACTGTAGCGACAGCTAGAACAAAAACTTTATCTTTGCTTACAAAAGAATTGCCTGGTGCTTGAAGAGAAAGCATAACGCAAAACCATAAACCCCACAAAACCACTTTGCATGATAAAATAAATAAATATTAAAAATACTGGTTATCAAAAGTTAAACATGAATCACATTGCCTTAAAAATGCTAATGGGCGATAAAGGCAAATATTTCGGTATTGTCATGGGACTAACTTTTGCCTCGTTAATCATGACCCAGCAACCGGCGATATTTTTAGGTCTGATGTCGCGCTCGTACAGCTTTATTTCCGATGTCGGTTTGCCTGATATTTGGGTCATGGATTCAAAAGTACAGTTTGTTGATGATATCAAGCCTTTACAGGACACCGAACTTTATCGGGTGCGCGGCATTTCCGGTGTGGAATGGGCGATGCCGATGTACAAAGGGCTTTTAAAAGCTCGGCTGACCGACGGCACTTTTCAAACCTGTAATGTCATCGGTCTTGATGATGCCACTTTAATTGGCGGCCCACCGCTGATGCTGGATGGAAAGCTTGAAGACTTGCGCCGCAGTGATGGCGTTATCGTTGATATAGATGGAGCCCGAGATAAACTCGGCAAGCCATCCTTAATACCGGGCGGCCAGCCTGTCGCACTTAAAGTCGGTGACAGCCTGGAGTTAAATGACCATCGCGCCATTATTGTCGGTATAGCCAAGGTTACCCGCACTTTTCAATCCCAACCGGTGGTTTATACCACCTATTCCCGCGCCAAAAGTTACGCTCCCCGAGAACGCAAGCTGTTATCTTTTGTTATGGTTAAAGCCAAACAAGGCCAGGACCCAGCCGAATTAACTCGCCGCATCCGCGACAATACCGGTTTGGCGGCTTATACCCAAGCCGAATTCATGACACTAACTTACGAATACTTCATGCACAACACCGGCATTCCGATCAATTTCGGGATTTCCGTACTCTTGGGCTTTATCGTTGGCGCCGCGATTGCCGGCCAGACTTTTTACAATTTTACACTGGAAAACCTGCGTCAATTCGGCGTTCTAAAAGCCATGGGCACCAGCAACTGGACCTTGCTACGCATGATTCTGTTGCAGGCGGTTTTAGTGGGCAGTACCGGTTATGGCTTGGGCGTGGGTTTGACAGCCTTGTTTGGTTATTTAATGCGGCATTCGATTTTGGCATTTAAATTTCCTTGGCAACTGCTGCTGTTCAGCGGTACCGGCGTTAGTCTGATTTGTGTTTTTGCTGCACTCATCAGCATCTTTAAAGTCATTCGTCTGGAACCGGCGATTGTGTTTAAAGGCTAAGCTATGACCAACTCAAGCTTGGCGGTACGCTGCCAAAATGTGCTCAAAGTTTATGATACCGGCGGGCAAAAAGTAACTGCCCTGAATGGTGTCAATCTGGATATTGCCCAAGGCGAACTGATGATGCTGGTCGGCCCTTCAGGTTGTGGCAAAACCACGTTGATTTCTGTAATCGCCGGCATTCTTGATCAGGATAGCGGCTGTTGCGAAGTGTTCGGCGAAGATTTGTTAAGTCTGAGCAACCAGAAAAAACTGGCATTTCGGGCGCGGAACATCGGTTTTGTTTTTCAGGCCTTTAATCTGTTACCTTCACTTAACGCTGCGGAAAACGTTTCAGTACCGCTACTCATCAACGGTATAAAACGCGTCGAAGCCGAACGCAAAGCTGTCGCCGTACTGGAACAAGTCGGCCTGGGTAACCGGATCAAAGCGTTACCCTCCGAGCTTTCCGGCGGTCAGCAACAACGTGTCGCTATTGCCCGTGCGTTGATTCATAATCCAAAACTGATTGTTTGCGACGAACCGACCAGCTCTCTGGATCATGAAACCGGCCGTAATGTGATGAACTTGCTAAAGGAAGTCGCTTTACATCAGGACAGAACTTTGGTGATCGTCACCCATGATGCCCGAATTTTTGAATTCGCTGATCGCATAGCGAAAATGGATGACGGCCATATTATTGAAGTCAATAAAATAAACGCACCTGATAATCTCACCCCTGAGCTGATATGAAAATCAAATACCTACTTCCCATACTCGCTGCAGCCGGATTCGTTTTTGCTATTTATACGGTTATCAAGGGCAACAAGCCCATACCGGTTGCTCCGGCAGTTGCCGAACCTGCTTCTGCACCCTTTAAATTATTTATTGCCGGTTCCGGGATCATCGAACCCAAAAGCCGTAACATCGCCATTGGCACGCCTTTGCCTGGCATCGTTAAGACCTTGTCCGTTAAGGTTGGCGATAAAGTCAAAATAAAAACGCCGCTGTTTTACCTTGATGACCGTGACACTCAGGCCGAACTGGCGGTCAAACGCGCAGATCTGGCCAAGGCTCAGGCAGCCATTAACGAAGCCCAAGCGTCACGCAAAGACACCCAATCGCTAAGCGATCTTGCCGAAGCGGTAACCGACCGTCGCGCCATTAGTTCCGAAGAACTGCTTAGACGACGCAACGCACTGCAAATTAGTACCGCCAAACTGAAATCTGCCGAAGCGCAGGTGCAACAAGCCGAAGCCGCAGTGCTCAGTACGCAAACTACGCTAGCCCGACTCGTTGTTCAGTCGCCCATAGAAGGCGAGATACTGCAAGTCAATATCCGCCCCGGCGAATTTGCCCCGGCCGGCACTTTGAATACTCCGCTGCTGGTACTCGGCAATCTGGATCAATTGTATGTGCGGGTTGACATTGATGAAAATGATGCCTGGCGTTTTGATAAAAACAGCAAAGCCGTGGCTTTTTTGCGCGGCAATCGCAATTTCAAAGTCGATTTAACGCCGGCTTATGTTGAGCCTTTCGTAGTGCCTAAAAAATCACTGACCGGCGACAGCACCGAACGGGTTGATACCCGCGTCTTGCAGGCTTTGTACAGTTTTGAACGTAGTCAATTGCCAGTTTATGTTGGGCAACAAATGGATGTGTTTATTGAATCCAGGGATTCTTCCGGTAATGAAGGCACTGGTTTATGATTATACGAGTAATTTTGCCAAGCTTTGCCGTCCTGCTAGCTGGCTGCTTTGCAGTCGGCCCGGACTACAAACCGCCAGCAATGCAGATTCCGCAACACTGGACTGAAACGGCAGGCGCTTCCCTTTCTCCAGCAAAGCAAACCAATGAAACTCAAGCCGACAAATGGTGGAAATCGTTCAATGATCCAATCCTCGACAAACTGATCAGCGAAGCATTAACATCAAATCTGAATTTAAAAATCGCCCTGGAACGGGTGAAAGACGCACGGATATTGCGCGCCGCCACCATTGCCGCAGGCTTGCCCAGCTTGACGGCGAAAAGCAATGTCAGCAGACGCTTTAATAACTCGTCTTCCTCGCAATCCGGTAGTTCCGGCTCTGCAATCGGCGGTTCAGGGGTTGGCAATCAACTGATTAATATTTTCTCGCTGGGCTTTGACGCGCAATGGGAACTGGATTTTTTTGGCGGTATCCGGCGTGCGGTCGAAGCCGCTGACGCAACCATTGATACCGAAGTTGAAAATAGTCGTGACGTGTTGATTACTTTGCTGGGCGATGTAGCACGCAACTACATTGAGCTGCGTGCAAATCAACAACTATTGGCAATAAGCCGGCAAGATTTACTCGCTCAGCAGGACACACTTGCCTTGACGCAAATCCGGCAACAATCAGGACTTGCCAGCATGCTTGACGTAACCCAGGCTCAGGCTCAAATTGCCACAACCGAAGCCCAGTTGCCCAACTATGAAAAAACCATCAAGCAATCGATACACGCATTGAGCGTGTTGCTCGGTAAAGAACCCGGCGCGCTAGTCCCGCAATTGACTCAGACTGGACTTATCCCAACCGTTTCAACACAGCTGACAAGCAATCTCCCCTCAGAATTATTAAAACGCAGACCGGATATACGTCTCGCCGAACGCCGACTGGCTGTTGCCAATGCCTCAGTGGGTATTGCTACCGCAGAGCTGTATCCAAAAGTCAATCTGGCCGCTTTCATCGGCTTGCAAAATAGCAAAATCACCGACTTTACCCCGATCGGCAAATCCTGGTCTTCAGCCGCTTCTTTAACCATGCCGATCTTTAACTGGGGAAAACTAAACGCAAATATCAACAGCAAAAAGACCCAGTTTGAACAAGCCTTTCTAAGTTATAAAGCCACCGTATTATCGTCCTTTCAGGAAGTTGAAGATGCGCTAATCGCAAACAGTCAAGAACAGGATCGTCATAAAGCGCTAGCGCAAGCGGTGGCCGCCAATCAAACCGCCGTACAACTGGCAACCGAGCGTTACCAAAAAGGTTTAACGGCATTTTTGGATGTGCTGGAAAGTCAAAAAGCGCTGTATCAGGCCCAAAGTTTATTGATTACTAGCGAAGCCCAGCTTTCCAGCAACCGGATTGCCTTATATAAAGCGCTGGGCGGGGGTTGGCAAACCGAGCTCATCGTAAATGATGCCACCCAATCACCGGTTATGGTTTTTTAATCGGTTACCTACGCAATAAAATCAGGAGTACAAAATGGAAACGCCACTATTAGTTAAAGTATGGGATCTCCCGCTTAGGATTTTTCACTGGCTGTTGGTTGCGGGTTTTTTTATCGCTTACCTGACAGAAGATGAGCTCTTAGACGTTCATGTTTGGGCTGGATACCTGGTAACCGGTTTATTGGTCTTTAGAATAATCTGGGGATTCATCGGCAATGACTACGCCCGATTCTCCAATTTTGTATGCAGTCCTATTAAGTCAATCGCTTATCTTAAAGACCTTGTCGCCTTAAAAACCAAGCGATATCTCGGACACAATCCGGCAGGAGCAGCGATGATTATCTTATTGCTAATTAGCTTGTTAATGACCGTAAGTACCGGCTTTGCAGTTTATGGCGCTGACCAAGCAGCCGGCCCGTTAGCGGCAATAGGCCCAGCCAACGAAAAAATGTGGGAAGAATTGCATGAGTTTTTCGCCAACTTTACCTTGGTACTGGTTGCGATACATATCTTAGGCGTGATTCTTGAAAGCTATATACACCATGAAAATCTGCTTCGAGCCATGATTCATGGGTTTAAGAAAAAATAAATCTTTAAAATCCAGCCACGTTGGGTTGCCACAATTTAGCAACCCGACAGCTAGAATACTGCCGAAGTAAGAAGGCATATCATCTCGTGTTTGATGCGCTTCATGATGTTCAGTAACGATCGGTCTTTAGTGCTAATCATTAAACACCGCATCCAAAGTGCTTGCCTCCAGCAATCGATCGGACCATTGTTCTAATTGATCTTGTGTAGCTTGTTGTAAACGTTTTTTTACCAGCTCCGGTAATTCGCCAAAGCGTCGTGTCAGCATACGTTGCAATAAAATTTGCTCGCCTTCTTGACGACCTTCTTGACGTCCTTTACGCTCGCCTTCTTGCCGCTCTTCTTCGGCAATTTCCTGATAAAAACGGGTTTGTTTTAATTCTATTTCATTTAAAGCTAACATGGTTTTAATCTCCTCCCGACTCAAACGGGGTAATTTGTAGACCAAAATGGTTTCGATAAAATCCAGTCCATCTGTACCATAAACGTCTCGTCGCTCAGCAAGTTTTCGGGCCAGGAGTATTGCCTGTTGCTCCTGGCTGGCAATCAAACGGATCAATTCAAGTGGTGGCGTCAGTTCCGCACAGTCCAGATAATCTTCCAGATAAATCCTCCGCAACTGCGGTAAATCCATGAATGGTTTGAAGGCAAGGTTAGCATGTTTTTCTGTTTTACGCGTCGGGTAAATCACTAACGCAAGCCACGAATAATTGGGCTTATGCAGGCGTAAATACAAGGTTATTTGACTGAACAACCGGTCATAAAAATCATTGTCCGGCTGATATTGCACTTCAACAAAGATCAACGGTTGCTCTGTGTTATCTGCAATCGGAGTAAATAAACCATCCAGACGAAACGCGGTCTGTTTGATTTCTTCCGACCCAAAACGATAACTCTCGCTACGGTATTCGAGTCCGAGTAACTCCAAAGCCAGTTTTGGCCAACGCTGAAATAATCGGTAAAACAGAGTGTCGGTTTTCATTGCACCACCAACGATCCTCATGGTTTCAATATAGCAGAAATAGATACAGCGTCCTATATTGAAATGCCATGAAACAGTCTTGAATGATTAAGATAAATACGCCCCTGACCGAGTTATTTTGCCCACGTTACAGCTAACACTCTGCATGGTTTCAGTATGGAAGTCGATCAACAAAGCTTTTATCTTGCTTGCCCAAGCTTTTTTGTCGGCTGTTGTTGCCTAAAAGCTGGACACTGTTGCTAATAGGCCGAAGCGTCAGCGTTTATGCTTCAGCCTTCAAGCAATTAACTGCTTAAGCGTGGCCCAGCGGTGCTTTACCCGGCCCTGGCGCTTTTCTGGCGAAGCGTCGAGCGAGACTGTCCAGGTGTTCATCAAGAGCGCCGCCCTTACCGGCAAGTTTAGCCGCCTGATAAACCAACAAGGTTATGGTATAAGCATCACTGCCCGCGGCCACATAGGTATCTTCCAGTTTTTTCATTAATTGACGCATGGCCAGAACAACTGGTTCCAACTGTCGAACCAGTAACACATCGCGCTGATACTCGGCAACGTCAAAGTTACGCGGCAATATGTCCTGATTTTGCATGGCCAACACCAAAACCTGATCGACAAAGGCGCGGCTTTTGTCGCCCATCTTGGGTAAACTGCGTCGCTCTTCCATGGTTAAATCGACCATAAACGGCATTTTAGCCTGGATGTTAAGTAATGCTTGAATGATGGTTTGTTGTTGCTCGGCGGAGAGTTCGCCTTTGATAAGATCGGTGGTCATAAAAGTCTCCAGAAAGTGAAGTGAGTCAAACTCCTTTTATAATTGCAGCTGTTCCTGGGCGCACTTTACGTTAGACTAAAATTTATTGCAAGTGACATTTTGTTTAAACGAAAAAAACCCAACCGCCTTGTTGACGGTTGGGTTTTTATTTATCGTTGAGTCGTCCCTAACTCAAACCAGGATTGCCCCGGCTTTTAACTTCTTACATTCTAGCAGCGCCAGAATTCCAGATAGTTGGTACGCGGCAGTTTTCAATTGCTGCACTTGGAGTTGCACGGCTATATGGGTTAACCGGTCTGGCTGAGTTATATGCACCATTAGCTTCTGGAGCAAACAAACTTGGCACTGCCAAATATGCACCGTTACCTGCAGTATGAACAAACCCAGTATTAAGAGCTGCCATAACTTCTGGTAAAGCCGCTTTAGCAATAATACCGTCAACAACCGCTTTTTTATCAGTAGTTAAACCAGCATAATGAGTAACATTGTATTGGAACGTATTTTCAACCCAATCATGGTAAGTACCATTAACAACGTTAGCCAAAGTTGGCGCTACACCATCAACTTTAACAAATTCAAAGTTCGCGCTTGATTTTTCCAGAGATTGGATACCCACTGCCCAACGAGCACCACCAGTTACAGCAGCGCCATTAGCGTCACCTGTTGAACCGGTTTTCCAGTAGTTGGTAAATGCACTAGCTGATTTTTGAGTTGCTGTATTCAATGTATCCAAGCAATCAGAAACACCACCGGAAGTTTCCAGTTCATGAACCATGGCAAAGCCATCACCCTCAGACGAACCTTGATCATGTGCAGGCGCTGTAGATGAAGATGCTTCAGCACAAGGTGAATTCAAGAACACGATACCATGTTGTGCTTGAGTACCTGAACCATCAACACGACGACAAACGTGAACATCAGCCGTAGCAGGTTTATAAGTTGCTGCATTAGCAACCGTCCAGTCATACAAACCTAAACCAGTAGTGCCCACTTTGATGCTGTTCCAGCTAGTCCATGAACCACTGTGTATTGAAGCGATTTGTGCAGAAGTCAGGTTAGGTAAACAAGCTTCAGTTTTAAGACCTACTGTACAAGTTCCAGGTAATTGACCAGTCGAAATTTGTGCTGCTTGCAAAGCTTGGAACAATTGCAAGGTCACTGGCTCACCAAAAACAACAGCTGAAGCACCTTTAACAGTCAAAGCATTTAAATCATCAGCTGTAACTGGTGAGTAGCCAGCAGGCACGTTATTGCCACGGAACTGAATAGGATCAACATCTGACATACCAAAGTCAGGTATTGCAGCTGTAAATTGAGTAGCAACAGTACCGAAGGTATCATAAGTACATGCGGCAGCACCTACTACTGCAGCTACAGGAGGAGTTGCAAGGGGATTAGCCGCTACTGCAGCTGTCGTTTGTGCACAAGTTGCATTACCAGTAATGTTTAAAAAATTAACCGTAGCATTGCTAATTAATGGTGTTACACCCATCGCAGAACCACCTTCACTGCGTTTGTAAATCAACAAATGACTTTTAGCACCTGCCAAAGATGGATTGGTACCGGCTTTTGTACAATAAAATGCATTTTGAGTTTTGCCATCGATAGTATCGTTAAATCTCCAAACTTCCTGATTAGTGTCACAAAAACGGTCAGCAGTCGGTACGGCAGAAGATGTAAGCAACTTGTTTACATAATCCAGGGAAGCTGAAGCGCCTGATAAATAAATAACTGTAGTGTCGCTTGCGATAGTTGGTAAAACAGCGTGGGCATTACCTGCCATTAATACAGCTGTAATTGCTGCACCTAATATTTTCTTTTTCATTTTGATTCTCTTAATAAATTTAAATAATGTTTTAACAATTAGATTGCAGCTGATTTACGACGGTTCAAACGCAACACACCCATTAAGCCTGCGCCAAACATCCAAACAGCAGCTGGTAATGGAACTTGTGAAACTTGTGAAATAGTAAACGTATTTCCAATCAATGACACAGTTCCAATGTTCGCACCACCAACAACAGCAGAAACAACATTTTCATAATACAAATTGCCACTCAAGCCATAAGCAATAGCAGCACTTGCATTACCTAAACCACCAAACAGGTTTGTTGGAACATTTGTACTACCATTAGCTGTAGCCCATTGACCTGTACCTGAAGTAGCGGTATCAAGAACTAATTTGCTCACATTCAGAGCAGTATTAACCGTCGCACCAACGTTAATCCTACCAGCTTGCAATGCAATATTATTGCCTGCAGTAGTTAAAAGAGGGGCTGAGGCAGCCAATGGTGCTGAAACAGCATCACTGGAAAAAACAACTTTAGCGCCGTTACCGCCAACTACAGCAAACTTGGTATCATTGGCAGCAAATGATCCGCCAGTAAAAGTAGTCCAGTTAGCATCGCTTAAAGTAAGACTGAAGTTAGTTCCAGCAGCAGCATTTGCAATCAATGTTGCAACTGTTACGCCCAGATCAAGATCATAAGTTAAACCATTTGTATGGTCATAAACTTGCATAAATGCTTCAGCAGTAGTGCCTGTTGCTGCAGTAGCTGCGTTAATGCTAGCATTAGCCGCGCCAGTTCCAGCAGCCAATAAAGCTACTGCTAATAAAGATTTTGAAAGATTTTTCATTTTATTGCCTTATGTTTTAAAAATTAAAAAAGTATTTACATAAGGTGATAGACCAGCCATCTTGCTTGTTTAAACTCAAGATCTGTGACTTTCCGTCCCCGCTTCACAACGGGTTTGGCTTTTACACGCTTTTAATTATCTTACATCCCTTACACTATCTAACAGCTTGACAGTGCTGCGCCCCGCTACCATTTTTTTATAGTATGTCTCCATTTCCCTCACACTACTCCTGCGCTCCTTTCATTTTGTGACACTAAAAATTAAATAAAGCCATCCTGATGCTTTTTTCCAGTGTCGCCGATATGTGCTTCCTGCTTTTCCTGACTCGGCTGGCATCCGTTTTGGATGCCATCAATTTGTCAGTATTGTGCCATAACGAATTGAAGCGTAGGTTACAGGTCGGTTACAGCTTAGTTACATTATCGGGTCAATTATTACAGCCAACCTATTTTGAAGGAGACCGCTCAAAATCAGGCCGTCCAACCAAAATAGAATGGATACTTGTATTTCAGCATATTTTGCAGCTTTGAAATGTTACAGTTTGATGAATTGTAGGCGTTGTTATCAAACTGTAACATTGGTCGATTATATTAAACGGTAACTTAAACTTTTAAGCTGCTGAGCTTATAACCGAAAACCGCACAATGTCATCACAAGACACTACACCAGGCGAGAAGAAACACATTGTTTCCATGCGCATCAATAATAATGACCGTAACGCAATGCAGTCCATGGCGTCACGTCTTTGCATCCGGGAATCGGAACTGTATCGCCTTGCAGTGAGCATTATGTTGAAACACTTGATCAAGCTTAACGACCTGGACCTTTCCGGCAGCGATTTACTGCCACTGTTTATTGATTTCAGGGAAGAACTAGTTCAAAACCTGGGTTTGAAAAAACAACAGTTATTCACCATCATCAACAATGGTAATATCCACCCGGATAAATTTGTCGGCATGGCCGATATTGAATTGTTGTTACTACCGCAGCATTTGTTAAAGCAACGCTTGTTAATGCTGAATGATGTACCAACCGACCAGCAACAAGACATCAATGCCTGCTTGAAGAGTTACTTTGTAATCAAATATGATCTGGAAAAAACCACAAAAGTATTTGATGATGTCATGAAATCTGAAATACGATCTTCTGCTCCTGCCATTTCTTGGGATAGTTAAGTCTAAGGGAACGCCGTGCCCCTGCTCGGCTTGGGCGCCGCCGTTACTTTAATGTTAAGGTAAAATCGGCCAAGCAGGGGCTTGGCGTTCCATTAAAATCCTAAATGACTAGCCCTCAATATCCCCACAATCCCGACCAGAATCCAGAATAGATTCAGCAAGGTATAGGCATGGTCTTTCTTTAGGATAGAACACCAGGAAAGTATGATCGCATCTACCGTATTGAAGGCCCAGACAAATAAGAACGGGCTTTCTGCTCCCAGCCAACTCACCAGTGAAAAACTGAAGATGCGCATCAGCACACCCAGCATTTCTATAAAACGAATATATCTGAAGATGAATAAATTTAAGCGGCTTTTGATCATTATCAATCCGGTTGGTTGCTGTTCATTTACGCATTAGTCTACGTTGTTTGTATTAAAACGGCTTTACTCGTATATTATATGGTTGTTTAAATTACCGGAATTATTTAATGGATACGATCAGCATCCGTGGTGCCAGAACGCATAACCTCAAAAATATTGATCTGGATTTACCCAGAGATAAACTCATCGTCATCACCGGACTTTCCGGTTCCGGTAAATCATCGCTAGCCTTTGACACCATTTATGCCGAAGGACAACGGCGCTATGTAGAATCGCTGTCTACCTATGCCCGCCAGTTTCTATCTATGATGGAAAAGCCTGACGTAGATCATATCGAAGGTCTGTCACCGGCGATTTCCATCGAACAAAAGTCCACTTCGCACAATCCGCGATCCACGGTCGGCACCATCACCGAAATCTACGATTATTTACGACTGCTCTATGCCCGTGCCGGAACACCGCGTTGCCCGGAACATCAGGCGTCGCTGGAAGCGCAAACCATCAGCCAGATGGTTGATCATGTATTGTCACAACCGCAGGATCAACGCTGGATGTTGCTGGCACCGGTGGTCAATGAGCGCAAAGGCGAACATATTCAACTGCTGGATGATTTGCGCGCCCAGGGCTTTATTCGCGCCAGAATTGACGGCACTGTTTATGATCTGGATGAAGCCCCGGCGCTGGATTTAAAAAAGAAACATACCATCGAGGTGATTGTCGACCGCTTTAAAATCCGTGAAGATATCGCCTTACGCTTATCCGAATCGTTTGAAACGGCATTGCGCATTGCCGACGGCATTGCAATTGCCGTATGCATGGATGATGGCACCGAACTGATGTTTTCAGAACGCTATGCCTGCCCGCAATGCGGCTATAGTTTAACGGAACTGGAACCGCGTATTTTCTCTTTTAATAACCCCAAAGGCGCTTGCGGTAGTTGTGACGGACTGGGTGTTCGACAACATTTCGATCCCGAGCTGATTATCCATAATCCGGACATCAGTTTAGCTGGCGGTGCGGTTCGCGGCTGGGATCGACGCAACGCCTATTATTACCAGATCATTTGCTCACTGGCCAAACATTATAATTTCGATCCGGAGATTCCGTTTTCGGAGCTTCCAAAATCAATCCAGACCATTATTCTTTATGGTAGCGGAACTGAAGTTATCGAATTTAAATTCATGACCGGTGCCGGTGGCCACAAAAAGAAGCACCATAGTTTTGAAGGCATTATTGCCAATATGGAACGGCGCTACCATGAGACTGACTCGTCTTTGGTGCGCGATGAACTGGCCAAGTATTTATCTCAAAAAGCCTGTAATGTTTGTGAAGGTGCGCGGCTTAATGTTTCTGCACGAAACGTATTTATCGAAAAACTGCCCATTCATCAACTTACCCGCTTTCCGATTCGCAAATCGCTGGATTTTTTTAAGCATCTTCAGCTGAGCGGTAAACGCGGTGAGGTGGCGGTGAAAATCGTCAAGGAAATACAGGAACGTCTGGAGTTTTTAGTCAATGTCGGTCTCGATTATTTAACGCTGGATCGCAGTGCAGACACGCTTTCGGGCGGCGAAGCACAACGTATTAGGCTGGCCAGCCAAATCGGCGCCGGTTTGGTCGGCGTGATGTATGTGCTGGATGAACCGTCGATTGGTTTACATCAACGCGATAACCAACGCTTGCTGAACACCCTGTTCCGTTTACGCGACTTGGGCAACACCGTAATCGTGGTTGAACATGATGAAGATGCCATCCGTTCCGCCCAGCATATTGTCGACATTGGCCCCGGTGCCGGTGTTCATGGCGGACGCATTATTGCCCAAGGTTCCCTGGACGACATTCTTAACAGTGAGGAGTCTTTAACCGGCCAGTATTTATCAGGAAAAATCGGCATTACCGTTCCTGATAATTTAACGCCGGTCAATAAAGACAAACAAATTACCTTGCGTAATGCCAATGGCAATAACCTGAAAAATGTCGATATTGCCTTTCCGATTGGATTATTGACTTGTGTAACCGGCGTGTCCGGTTCGGGCAAATCAACCTTGGTCAATGATACCTTGTACCGCCATGCCGCGCGATTGATTAACCGAGCCGGTGTGATTCCCGCGCCTTGCGATGCAGTTGAAGGTCTGGAACATTTTGATAAGGTCGTCGATATCGATCAAAGCCCGATTGGCCGCACGCCTAGATCGAACCCTGCCACTTACACCGGCTTATTTACGCCGATTAGGGAATTGTTTTCGGCAACGCCCGAAGCCCGTTCACGCGGCTATACACCGGGACGTTTCAGTTTTAATGTCAAAGGCGGTCGTTGTGAAGCCTGTAAAGGCGATGGCGTCATTAAAGTTGAAATGCATTTTTTGCCGGATATTTTCGTGCATTGCGATAACTGCGCAGGCAAACGTTATAACCGGGAAACATTGGAGATTCGCTATAAAGGCAAGACCATCAATCAGGTGCTGGACATGACGGTTGAAGACGCGGCGCTTTTTTTCAGTCCGGTGCCAACGCTGGCTCGCAAACTTCATACCTTGGTCGAAGTTGGTTTAAGTTATATCACCCTGGGACAAAATGCGACGACCTTGTCCGGCGGTGAAGCACAGCGGGTGAAGCTTGCCAAAGAACTGTCCAAACGCGATACCGGCAAAACTTTATATATACTTGATGAGCCAACCACCGGCCTGCATTTTCATGACATCAAGCAATTATTGACCGTATTGCATACCTTGCGCGATCACGGCAATACTGTCATCGTTATTGAGCATAATCTGGATGTGATTAAAACCGCAGACTGGCTTATCGACATGGGTCCCGAAGGCGGTGATGGTGGCGGAACCTTGGTTGCAGAAGGCACACCGAAACAGGTTTCCGAGAATGAAGCTTCGCATACGGGGATGTATTTGAAACGATTTTTTGAGTAAGTTTGAACTTTGGATTAGTTAATGATGTTCATCAATCCCAGGTTTAAACTCCTGAGTTTTTAAATAAACACCCTAACTATTAAGCAGAAAAGCCTTCATCCCGTTTACCGCGCCGAGCACCGAAGCTTTTAACAGGATTAGCCCGTCAGGGGTGCGGCAGAGATGCCGCGCGCTGCCAAAGGGACAGGAGTCCCTTTTGGCAGCCTCCTGTTAAAAGTAAGGCGCGCAGGATGAAGCGGTAACCGGGTGGCCTTTCTTTTGGATACTTTTCTTTGGCCATGCAAAGAAAAGTATCTCACCTTCGGATGCGAGAACCCGATCAAAAAAAGCCGTCGCGATAGCGACACTGTTTCTGCGTAATATCTGTTCATAACCTGTTTAAAAAAACCAGCTACACCCTTAACCTTTTGCAATCGGCCTGGACAACTCAAGATCATTAATTACCGGCTTGGCATTGTAAAAAACCCCAATCACTTTCATCCATGCAGGCAACATCGGCATTGTAATATGTGAGTAACCGTTAAAGTCACAATACTCTTTAACCAGTTTGCTTAACTCGGGCAACTTGGTGTAACAAACTCCGACAAATAAATGATGATCAATTTGATAATCCAGACCTGACATCAAAAACCGTCCATACCAGTTAGTACGAATATTAATAGTTGTCGCTGTTTGTTTTAAAAAGAAATCGGCAGAACTTTGATCATTGCTAGCAAAAACTGCCTCGGGCACCAAATGTGAAGCGCCCAGCGTAAAAAACAGAGCGTAAGATAACAACGCATTTCTTAACAGATAAAACAGCAATACATCGGATGTTTCAAACCAAAGACAAGGCAGTGCTATCCAGAAAATAACATGGAGAATATGACAGCCCAAATCGAAACAATATCTTATGTTTGTTTTATCTTTACGCATTTTTCCTAACAGATATGCAAGTCCCTGCCGTTGAATATCAAATGCCAGAAAACCAATCGCAACCGGAAAAATAATTCCTTGAAGATAGCGATAATAAAAACCGTGCAAACCGGGAGTATTATCTTTTTCGCCCTTGATCACCGAAAAGATAGGGGCAAAGTCAAAATCGAAATCATGACCAACAATGTTAGGGTTTTTATGATGAACAATATTGTGTTTGTATTGCCAATAATTAATCGAAAAACCCATAATGATTACGTTACCAACATAAGCCAGGACATCATCCAGTCGCTTACTGTTGGTACTCGCATAATGCGCTGAGTTATGAGTGTGCGTACCAATCCCCAACAAACCGAGCAACAACAGAGCTGTAGCTAAAAGCGTCAGCCATAAATTAGTCGAGCTAATAAATAAAGCAATGCCGACGGTGGTGAATACGACGTGTAAAAACAAATGCAGAAGTACGATTTTCGTATCTTTCTTATAAAGTCCGCGCATTTTTATTTCTTTTTTTAAGGCGGATAGACTGCTCAGGTAAGGTTTATCTTGTGTTATTTCGTTTTTGCTTTGTGTAGTTATTTCCATCTATATCTTGTCGGTGGGAGGATTGAGGCAGAAGCAGATATTTTCCACTTCCCTGAGGGGTAGGCAATAATACATTTATTTAACAATAACGCAAGATACGTAAGCCATAACGGATGATGCTTACGCCATCTTTATTCAAAATCTTGCGCATTGACAATGCGAATTCTAAAAGCAGCTTCCGCAACAAAACCGCAAAATGCTTTATCAACAACATTTAACTCTGCAAGTTGTTGCACGCTAAAACCAGGACCGATTAAAGCCGACTTTATCAGGATAAGTTCAGATGCAGAAACAGTATGAGCCAGCCAAGCCGACAAACTGTCCGAAGTAATATCCCAACTTGCCGCTACGCCAGCGTTGTCGAGCTCATTAATATCCGGCGACCAAATTACAATTTTGCTAGTGTTTGACAAAACATGAATCTCAGCGCTGTTAGTTGCAATGGCAAACTTGGCTTTAAGTCCTTTAAACATCAAGGCCATTTGCTGCATGGCTAAAATCGCCATGCGATGAGCGGTAAGATCATCAAAACACCAGCATTGTTGTGCGACTCTGACCTGATCGGCAAACCCGCCACCGCCGGGAACGAGGACCACAGACCGCCCCCGATAATTTTTTTCTATTCGCTCCAGGCAGTTTAGCAATTGATCAGAACCGGACAAACTACCACCCAGCTTGATAACAATCATGGGCGGCTAAATTGTCGCAATAAATCCAGCATGGCAGCCGCCTTGTCGAAACTTTCCTGGTATTCATCTTCAACAACCGAATCATTAACAATACCACCGCCCGCCCAAAAACGAATAGTGCCGGCTGAATGCACCAGGGTTCTTATGGCGATATTAGTGTCCATGTTGCCATTAAAACCGATATAACCAATAGCCCCACAATAGACGCCACGCCGATTGGGTTCAAGTTCTTCAATCACCTCCATCGCCCTGATCTTGGGAGCGCCGGTAATCGAACCGCCCGGAAAACAGCTTTTCAACAAATCCATCGCATGCCGATCGTCAGCCAATAGCCCGGTTATCGTACTAACCAGATGATGGACTGTAGCGTAGCTTTCTACATCGAATAATTTGGGTACTTTGACCGAACCATTTTTACAGGTTTTACTGATGTCATTACGGAGCAAATCGACAATCATCAAATTTTCTGCACGATCTTTTTTGCTGGCCCCCAGCTCTTTAATCTGCTGCTGATCATCTAAATAATCCTGCTTTCTTGGCCGTGTGCCTTTTATAGGTTTGGTCTCAACAACGCCGTTGATAAGCTTTAAAAAGCGCTCGGGAGAGGAACTTAGAATCTGAACTTCGGGTAAATTAAGATAACAACTAAAAGGCGCCGCATTCAATTTACGCAAAGTTTGATAAGCGACCCAGGGATCTCCTTGGCAAGCGGCATTAAATCGCTGGGCAAGATTCACCTGATAACAATCCCCTTCCTTGAGATAATGCTTGATCCGATTGAAGGCATGGATATAAGTGTCCTTATCCATATTGGATTCAATCTCGCTCTCGACTTTAAAGGAACCAGCCTTTTGTGGTGACCTTACCTGACTAAACTGGCTAAGCAAATCTTGCCATTTTTGTTCATCACAAGAACCGGTCAGATAAGATTGTTGTTGTAAATGATCGACAATAACAGCCCAGGAATAGATGCCCACCGCCATTTCAGCAATATGTTCCGCATCCTCCGCTGTTGCCGGCAAATGCTCCAACCGACGAGCCAAATCATAAGAAAAATAGCCGATGGCTCCACCATTGAAAGGCAAATGTTCAGCTAAATTTAAGCCCGAGAATTGTTCCAACTGCCGTTTAACCAGATCAAACGGATTTTCAGTTGATTTGATAGTCTCGCCATTAGCGGTAATCTTGGTTATTTCGCCCTGTGTGACCAAGGTACACAAAGGCTCAGCCGCAATGATATCGTAGCGTCCCTGTGCACTATGGGGAAAACCACTGTCCAGAAAAACTGCCCACGGCTGATCTGCGTATACGGAGAAAAGCTCTGAACTATCAGGAAAATAAGGGAGAGCAGCGATACGTTGAGTCGATGACGGCATTTTTATGAGCGATTGGTACTGCGGTTTGTATTAACATTGTGATAAATAAAAAATATCACTACGAAGACACGAAGCACGCAAAGCCATAGTTCTTTGCGTCTTTGCAAGGAAGAAACTATTTCCCCATAAACTGTCCAAAAGCACGACTGCCTTGACCGGTTTTAATCGTCGCTATTACTTTCAGTGTTCTTGCATCAATCACTGAAACATTATTATCAAACCAATTAGCCACGTAAACATGTCGATCATCGATATGAGTGCTAATGCCTTCGGGTTTATCGCCCACGGTAATCTGGGCAATTTCCTTCAAGGTTTGCGTATCGATCACAGAGACCGAGCCATCTTCCTGATTGGTCACTAACAATCGACTGTCATTAAGTGCCAAAGCCGTTGCATAAGGCAATTTATTAACTTTAACGGTCGCAACCGGTTTCATGCTCGCTGCTTCCAAAACCGTTACATCATCACTTTTGACATTGGCAACATAAATACGCTCGCCCCTGCCATCAATCGTGAGTCCAAACGGGTGCTCACCAACCTGCGCTGTATTCTGCACAGTCAATTTATTTAAATCAATCCTGGACACCGAATTACTGACCCGGTTGGCAACGTACAACCAGTGATTGTCCGGACTGACCACCAGACCGGAGGGCGATTCGCCAACGGCTAGAGTTTTAATCAGTTGAAGACTTTCTGCATCAACCACGGAAATCGTATTTTTATACCAGTCCGCAACATAAATACGTTTGCCATCCACGCCCACCGCAATACCCAAAGCACCATTACTGATCGTAACCTTGGCAATGACCTGACGTTTTTTGGTATCAACAACCGCAAAGCCATTGGCTTCTGGTGTGCTGACATAGAGCCTGGTGCCGTCAGGAGCAACTGCAATTCCGGCCGGTTTACCGGAAACAGAAATGGTATCAACAACCTTACCCGACTCCGTATCAATAACGGAAACGCTATCGTCCAGTTGATTGGTAATATAAGCGTAAGGCTGTGCGACTGCCGGTATAGCTAAAAAAGCGGTAGCGAAATAAATCGCTACCGCTTTAAGGTTCACTTGGAACATTGATTAGCCTTACTTTTCAGCGAGGGCTTTAAGATTTTGCAATCCCGCTTTCAAAATTCCTGTAACTGAAGAATTGGCAGCTTCTTCGTTCATTTCTTCCGGTGGATTGTTATTCATGTAAGCACGGTAGTAACCGGCTTTCCAGGAAACTACAGTACTGCCGCCTTGCTCGGTTAAATCGATGCTGGCTGCATAATTATCTACTGGTAAAACGGGGACTTTTTCTTCAACACCGGCATGAGTGATGGTTTTAGCCGTGCTCATTTCAGTGATTTTATAGGCGTAAGACATTGCCTTATCGTCATGTTTTTTTAATTCTTCGGTAATCGTGCCACCGTCTTTTAAGGTCAACACACGAATCGCGCCTTTAGTATTGCCACCCTCAACTTTTGTACTTTTTATAGCAGGCAACCAGGACATATCACCAAAGTCTTTAATGATGGCCCAAACTTTTTCTGCTGGTGCGTTGATGGTGATGTCTTCTTCAACTTTTTGACGCACAGGACCATGAGCGCTGACTAGCGAGGAAAAAGAGAACAGTAAAACTGAAATAAATAAAATGATTTTCTTCATATTGACTCACCTTTCGGAAACATAAAAAACTAAAACCGCCATTATATGACAACAAGCGACTGCAAGCATCAGCTTAGCTGATTAAAATTCAGGAACAGGAAAATAGCTTTGAGTTCATAAAATGCATGATCAACATTTTAAACACCAAAAAAACGCATTTTCAATCTAAAGGTGTATGGCGGTTTGCTTATACACCCTACAAGTAGCTATTTATTTTCAATAATCGCCAGTCGGTCAGATTCAATTCCAAGTAACAACTGCCCTTTTATCAGCCCAACCAATTCCTGCCCCGCCATTTTAAAACGCCAGCCGTGCAACAAAGGACATTCTTCATCGTCATTAAACATCAATACTTCAAGGTCCTTACGTGTCGCAAGAATCATTGGGTTTAATGAATTTTCTTCAGCACGCACTCTGACCAATGCCGTTAAAATATCCAGGATAGCTTCTTGCTGCTGAGTTTTCTTGGCGGGTCTGCCATTTTCATTCAAGGGTACCGGCAATCGATTTTTGGCTTCAGTAATTAATTGGCACAATTCAACGCCATGCCGATTAACCGCACGCTCATTAATGCCACGAATATCGGCTAATTCACTGACTGATTCCGGCTGAAGTTTGGCCATGTCAAAAATCATCTCATCACGCAACAGCCAACTCTTGGGACGATCCTCGGTTTGCGCCAGCTTTTCCCTCCATCCGGCCAAGGTCTGAACAATTGATAATTGCTTGCCAGTCAGTTTATTTTTACCTTTTATTTTCAACCAGGCTTTTTCAGGCTTGACCTCATAAAGATCGGGATTCGACAGGTCAGCAAAATCTCTATCCAACCAGTCGGTCCGTCCCAATTCAGCCAGCTTCTGCACCATCATTTGATAGATTTTGCATAAATAAATCACATCATCCGCAGCATATTGAATTTCAGCGTTACTTAACGGGCGCTTGCTCCAGTCCGCACGGGTATGCGCCTTGTTTAAATTAACATTCAACAAACTGGAAACCAGCATCGCATAACCGGGATTCTCCTGAAAACCCAATAAAGGCGCGGCTATTTGAGTATCAAAAACCGGTTCGGGAAGTTTTCCGGTTAATTGATAAAAAATCTCCAGATCCTGCCTGCAAGAATGAAATACTTTGACAATTGATGTGTCATAAAGGACTTCAAAAAGAATATCCAAAGACGGCAAGGCAATGGGATCAACACACACTACCCATTCTGGCGTTGCAATTTGCAACAGACAAAATTTGGGATAATACGTTTTTTCCCTTAAGAACTCTGTGTCCAGGGCTAGCCAGGACTCTTTTTTTATTTGCTCACACAGTTTAGCCAACTGATCTGTTGTATTAATGTATTGAATAGTTGTCATATAGTTAAACGTGGAGTCATGGGCAACCGTAAAGCGCTAATGGCATACGGTTAAAAGTTATTTTAGTTTCAAGAATAGACCTGAAGTGTATATTCGCTTAAGAACTATACACCAAGCTGTTAGTTTAACTCTCGATAGTTTTAGCGTCAGATCCTGATGCTTTCGGTTTCCCGCGTCGGTAATAGTTGTTACCGCGTTTTTTATTACGTGCCTTTACGCGTTTGATATCGAGTTTATGCTGTTTTATTTCTACTGATTTTAAATGTAAAAATATATCCTGCGGCATCTCATCGGGCAACTCAACAAGCGTATAGTCCCCTTGAACATTTGCCTTAATATAGTTCTTATCTACCCCCGACTCATCAATCAATACTTTTTTGATTTCTTCGAGAGTAATCTGGTGATTCGAACCTACGCCCAAACGATAACGAACCATCTTAATAGATGGTTGATTTATAATTGTTTCAATCGGTTTCAAGTCCATTACATCATTTGTGTTGAAGACGCTCATATATTTTCTTATAACAGACCCAAGCAGATCTTAAAGCGCTTCAGAGTCTATCCTGATGAATTTCCACAAAAGCCTCATCACGCAGCTTTCTTATCCAAAGCTCTGTTTCCTCTTCAATTTTTCGCTTGCGTATGGCTTCTCTGATCAGGTTCTTTTTAAATTCACTGCTATCATCCTTATTTTCACGACCTAAAACCTGGATGATGTGCCAACCAAACTGTGTCTGCACCGGCTCGCTTATTTCATTAATACCCAATTTCGACATCGCTTCTTCAAACGGTTTTACCAAATCGCCAGGTCCCACCCAATCTAAAGAGCCACCTTTTAAAGCCGAGCCTTTGTCATCTGAATGCGCTCTTGCCAGTGCAGAAAAGTCGTCGCCATCAGTAAGCCGGGCCTTTAATGCCAATAAGCGTTTTTTAGCTTCAGCATCATCAACCAGTTCATTGGTCTTAACCAAAATATGCCTTACTTTGGTTTTCAAAATCGTATGGTTTTCCGTACCTTTAATTTCCACCATTTTTATGATGTGAAAACCGCTGGGACTACGTATGGGTTCTGAAACTTGCCCTTGCTTAAGCTGTTGTATGTCATTAACAAACAAGGTTGGAATCTCACCACGGGTACGCCAGCCCAAATCGCCGCCCTTTAAGGCATTGGCATCATCTGAAAAACTAATCGCAGCCTGAGTAAAATCTTCTCCCCCGCGAAGTTTCTTGACCAGATCATCAGCTTTGGCCATCGCTTTTTGTATCTCTGAAGAAGAGGCGCCTTCTTTGACTGCAATTAAAATATGCCCCAAATGGAATTGAGTTGATTCTTCACCAACTTTGTCCTGCGTTTCCATGTAATGCTCGACCTCACGGTCAGTGACCTTGATACGCCCGCCTATTTCTCGTCCGCGCAATTGATTTATGATGATTTCATTGCGCATATTATCCAGAAAACTCTGGTAGCTAATGCCCTGCCCTTCAAGTTCAGCCCTGAACGCATCCACGTCCATATTATTTCTTTTGGCAATATCGGCAGCGGAACTATTCAGCATCTCTTCGCTGACCGTTATCCCTGCCTTTTCAGCTAACTGCCTCTGGAGCTTGTCAACAATCATTTTTTCCAAAACCTGTTTACGCAGCACATAAGCAGGAGGCACGGCCGATTTACTTTGCTGAATTCTTTGCTCAATGACCAAAACCTCCTTTTGCAATTCCCCCTCAAGGATAACGTCATCTTCAACCACCGCAACAATGGTATCAAGTACTTCAGCGTGTACCAAAAAACTGCAAAACAACAAATGATTTAACAGCAGGATGATAACGATTTTTTTCATGTTTTCTAATCTGATCATTTCTGGGTTTTCCGATAACCATAAATTTGCTTTTCAAAGAAGGTATCCAGCTTTTCTCCAAATCCGCTTAAGCCTTTAAATTCAACTTCAAAAAATATGCCTGACTGCGCCACACCGGTAGCATTGACGATAGTGTTGGCAGCAGTATTAGTAGGATTTCCATTAACCAGAACGCTGTTAACCCAACGCCGCCCAATAATACGGAAGGCCCAGCAACAGTTCTCTTTTTCTACGCCGATAAAACTTTCCTGGGTTGTGTCATTCAACAAGGAATAGGTCCAGCGCCCAACGGCTGACCACTCGTTATAAACCGGCCAGTGAAAGGATACATCACTTTGAATGATGTCATAAGGTCTTGTTCCCGCCAGTTCCTTCGGTACTGGAATAAGTGTATTTTTTCTGTAACGATAGCCCACATTAAAAATCTCACCCGGCAAATTCGGGTCGGGCTTATTAAGATAATGCAAGCCGGAAGTGTGCCTTACAATCTCATTCAATTGCGGATCCCATTGGGTTCCTGTGGTGAGCGATATATGGTCCGTCAAACCGGCATTAAGCTCAGTGACCAGATTCGACCATCTATTGGTTTCAACAGGATAGTTCAAGGAATTAGGGTAAATCGAACTTAAGGTAACATCTCTGTTTTGAAAATATGCAATCTCACCAACACTCAATTTCAATCTTTCTTTTCCTGATTTGGCATCTATCAAGCGCGTTGACACAGCCGCGGTAAGCTGATTTGCATCCTGAACCCTATCAGTTCCACTAAAACGGTTTTCCAGAAACAAACTGTTAAATGACGAGTCAATCAAACCGGAATCAAATATGGGAATATCGTTCTGATTTACACGGGGCACGTATAAATAAAACAAACGTGGCTCCAGTGTATGCAGATAAGATCTATCGGCAAACGACACATCTTTTTCCACATAAAGCCCGGTATCCGTAGAAAAAATAGGCAGGGTTCTGGAGAGACTGGTTGATGATCCGCCCAGAGGATTACTTAAATCATATTGAGTTGACTGCAAGGTCATCTTGGGCGTTAAAAACCCGCTTGCCATTTTCATTGGAAAACTGACTGACGGCTTAACATTAATACGTTGAGCATTAACCAAAGCATCATGCTGGAAATACACATATTCAGTATCCATCAAGGTAGTCAATGGCATAAAGTCGAACGAATGGTTCAAATTCATGTTAACTTGCGGCAATCTCCGATACGGAATCCCCGCTGGTGTAATCGCGGGATCGATCGATTGATAACTATCAACATGGCCTCTTAAGGCTCCCCAAGTATCCGTATAAGCAAGATTAGCCTGACTTAACAAAAAACTGCTGTAAGTCGAAGTGCTCAGCGCATTTCCCAAATCTGAAAAATAATTTTTGTCAGACACATTATTCAAATCCAGATTAGAACTTATGTGAGAATTCAATTGTATAGTGTTCTTGATTGCTACTTCATACCTTGATCTATTAAGAAGATCGTCATAGGGCATATACTCAACATTCGCAACTCCCTTGGACATCTCGGTCAAATAACGGAAAGATCCTCCCAATAAGGGACCTCTTTTTGAAAAATAACGGGGACGGAAAGTCGCGTCATAATTCGGCGCAATATTCCAATAATAAGGCGCAGAAAGAATAAAGCCACTTCGGGTTGTATTGCCGAAGTTAGGCGCAAGAAAACCGGAAAGCCTTCTGTTGTCTATCGGAAAACCAATATGAGGGGTATAAAACACTGGCGCACCTTTAAACTCAAGCCAGGCATTTCTGGCAGAACCCTGGCCTGTCGCTTTATTCATCTTCAGTTCACTGGCATGCATTACCCAGTCCTGGTTGCCAGGACGACAACTGGTATAAGCAACATCCTGATAGCGAGACAGGGTGCTGCTATCCCGATAAATTGTTTTTGCCCGACCTCTAAGTCGAGAAGCGGGCGAAATAAACAGCGCCTCTCTTAGTTTTGCCTGATCAGAATTAATATTAATCGAAGCCGACTCGCTGTGCAGTGCCAGTTCCTCATCACTGTAATAAACACTACCTTGTAAATCCAAGGCGCCTGAAACATTGTCATAGCTGGCTTTTTTTGACACAGAACGCTGATCGGCGTGCATCATTTCAACGTTGCCGGTATAGCTGTAAATTTCATTTTCAAATACTTCAGCGTAATTGGAATTAATATCCAAAGGCATCGCATCTTTCGAGTTATTCACAAGCAGATTTTTCTTGGTCCCTCTGGGTGCCATGCAGTTCTGCCAGGGATCATTTTTCAATTGCGCTTTAATATTATTAAAGGTTTGCTCCTCGTTATAATCAAATGCCGGAGTGAGCAAATTCAGGCCAGAAGCGCTTGTTTCAATGATACGAGCTTGCCCTTTTGGGTCAGCACCCGCCAGTTTGCAATCCCAGTTCTGATCAGCAGTCTTGGCATCACAAGTCCAGCCTGGACGATTAGCTTCTGTTTGAAGAGTGTTTTTGGTATTTGAATCAGCTGGTGACTGGACTGCACGACTTGGCTCAACCCCTGCTGGTTCCTTATCAGTTTTAGTATAATTGGGTGTTGGCGGAGTATTTTGTTGCTTAATAGCAGACACCGCAGGTGCCTGCAGCGGTTCTAATCTTTCGGGGGGTACCGAAACGGCTTTTGTGTCAACCGGCTGAGTTTCAGGAACAGCAACTTCATGAGACTTAGGCTCCGGGGAAACCACTTCAGAAACCTTTTCCGCATTAACCGTTACCGGCTTGTTGACCACAGGAGATTGGGAGACATCATCAGACTGAATGCTGGCTGGAGTCTTTACTGTATTGGCTTTATCAACCGGCTTTTTTTCGCCGGTACAAACCCACTCTTTGCTATCTTTGTTTTGCTCACAATTCCAGATTGCTTCATTTGCAATACTGACAGGGACATAAATAGAAGGTAAAAAAAACAGTAATAAGCGGCGGCGCATAGGTAATGTCAAGTTTAGTAGCGTAGTGAATCATAAATCGAATAAAATGCCGGACGTTAATTTTACCTCACTACCCCCTGATTATACTAATCTATCCTAAACATCATGATGCCTGAAGACTTAAGAACAATATCGATGTTCGATTGGCTGGAAAACGATTTACTACTTAGCATAACGGACTGCGAACCCGCTTCCAGCGATGCGAGTTTCCGACGTTATTTCAGGATTCTCACACCAACTGGGCGATTTATCGTCATGGATGCACCTCCAGCGCAGGAAAATATTGCCGCTTTTATCAAGGTTGCCAGGTTATTTGACCGCTCTCAAGTAAACGTCCCGGATATTTTCCAACAAAACCTGACTGACGGTTTTCTGCTATTGGAGGATTTTGGTAACCAACCTTTTTTGGATCAACTGAATGTCAATACCGCAGAGGCTTTATATCAAAGTGCTTTCGATAGCTTGTTTAAACTGCAAACCCAAACTTCCTTACTCGACTCAGATCTTCCTTGCTATGACCAGGCCCTGTTGCACAGAGAACTGGGTATTTTTGAAGAATGGTTTTTAGGCCAGTTTCTTGATATTGAAATACCGGAAATACTGTGGGATCAGGTTCGCAGCCTGCTTACCACTTCGGCATTGGAACAACCAAGCACTTGTGTGCATCGGGATTATCATTCCCGCAACCTGATGGTTTTAGACAACAACTCACCTGGCGTTATCGACTTTCAGGATGCAGTTATTGGCCCGATTACTTATGATTTGGTGTCCTTATTACGTGATTGTTATATTGCCTGGCCAGAACACCAGATCGAGCAATGGAGAAATAACTATTTCACTCTACTCCAGGAAGCAGGTCTGATTTCTTGTAACACAGACCAATTTAAGCGCTGGTTTGACCTGATGGGACTGCAACGTCACCTTAAAGCCATCGGCATCTTTTCACGTTTGCATTTGAGAGATGGCAAGTCAAACTATCTGGGTGACATTCCTCGCACACTAAACTACGTGAGCTCGGTTTGTGCAACTTACCCTGAACTTAGCGACTTCAACATTTTTTTGCATGAGCAGGTACTGCCAAATCTGAGTGCAGTCGAAGCATGAAAGCCATGATCCTGGCCGCAGGGCGCGGTGAGAGAATGCGGCCACTCACAGACAATACCCCAAAGCCGTTGCTTCAAGCCGCCGGTAAACCCCTAATCGAATACACCATCAGACAACTGGTAAAGGCCGGTTATGATGAAATAATCATCAATCATGCGCATCTTGGTTTGCAAATAGAAACCCAACTGGGTGACGGCAAGCAATTTGACGCGACCATCAGCTATTCACCGGAAGGCGAACAGGCCTTAGAAACCGCAGGCGGCATTATTAATGCCCTGAACTTATTGGGTGATGAAGTGTTTCTTGTCGTCAATGGCGATATCGCTACTGACTTTTCGTTTGCTGAACTTAAAAACCAAACTGTAGATTTGGCGCATCTGGTATTGGTCGATAATCCCGAACATCACCCTGAAGGCGACTTCGGACTGGATAATAAGAGCTTAGTCATTTCAAACAGCAACGAAAAATTTACTTTTAGCGGCATTGGTTTATATCGCCCCGAACTTTTTAGAAATATAGCCGCCGGTCCCAGTAAACTAGGGCCTTTATTACGCCTAGCCATCGCCGACAATCGGGTTTCAGGGCAAAAAGCGAATGGTTTCTGGATGGATATAGGCACACCGGAGCGTTTGCAGGAACTGGATTTCTATTATTCTCAACGCAACAGCTGATACTTTGCTGACCGCGCTGTTTGATAGACTAAATGCACTACCTTGCCTTGCCCGGAATAATTTATGAATTTTGATGTTTTCAATGGTGATGCCGACGGTATTTGCGCTCTGCTACAATTGCGTTTGGCTAAACCACAATCAGCGCAATTGATTACCGGTATTAAACGCGACATAAATCTATTGAACAAATTTACTGTAAACGCAGGCGATCAGGTCACGGTACTTGATATTTCGCTGCAAAAAAACAGTTCGCAGGTTGATGTGTTTTTAAAACAGGGGGCGCATATTTTTTATGTCGATCACCATCAATCCGGTGACATTCAACAGCACCCGAACTTTACAACACTTATCAATACCGATAGCACCATCTGCACCAGTCTGCTGGTTAATCAATATTTGCACGGACAATATCCTTTATGGGCAATCACTGCGGCCTTTGGCGACAACTTAATTCGCAGCGCTGAACAACTGGCTTCCACACTGAATCTATCGCAAACCCATCTCGAAACTCTTAAGAATCTAGGTATTTACATAAATTACAACGGCTACGGCAGTTGCATAGCTGACCTGCATTTTGCGCCAGATAAACTGTATCTGGAAATGGCTGATTTCGAATCGCCACTGAATTTTATCAGTGATAATCCTGAGATATTTAAGCAGCTTGAGCAGGGCTATCAGGAAGATATGCTTAACGCCAGACTTATAAAGCCTGAATTTCAAAGCTACTCTGTTTGCGTAACCCTTTTGCCAGATACCGCCTGGGCAAGAAGAGTAAGCGGTGTTTTCGGCAATTATCTGGCCAACCTTAATCCAACCAGAGCCCATGCAGTCATCACCCATAACCAGGATGATACTTTTCAGATTAGCGTTAGATCTCCATTAAGTTATGGAACCCTTGGAAATAGAGCCGGCGCTGACCAACTATGCTCAATTTTTTCTAGCGGCGGCGGACGAAAAGCGGCCGCCGGCATTAACCATCTGCCCCGAGATCAACTGACTTTCTTCATCCAAAAATTCAAAGATTTTTATTGTTGAGTATTTATTTTCATCCGCCTTCATCTCTGGCCTAATTTCGTTTTTACAGTAATCAAGCAACTACCGAGGCCTGCTTAATCGCCCAAGCGACATCAACAGCCTGGCGATTTTCTTTGACATCATGCACCCTAAACATCTGTACTCCAGCCATCACACCTAAAGCCGTGGTCACTGCGGTAGCGATAACCAGCTCCGAAGGTTCCGAAACATCACAAATAGCACCCATAAAGCGTTTACGGCTTGTACCTAATAAAACTGGAAAACCTAAAGCTACAATCGCATCCAGATTTGCCAACAAATCAATATTATCCTGCTTACGCTTGCCGAAACCTATTCCCGGATCAATCGCAATCGCTTCTTTTTTTACACCCGCTTTCAGGGCTGCCTCAATACCTTCCTTTAACGCATCAAGCACTTCCAGAACAACATCGATGTAATACGGGTTATCCTGCATGGTTTTTGGTGTTGCCAGGCTATGCATCAAAATAATCGGCATACCGGTTTGCGCCGCCAACGTCAGAATCGAGGGATCCACTCTGCCTCCAGAAACATCATTTATTATATTCGCACCGGCATCCAGCGCCGCTTTGGCGACCTCACTTAAAGTTGTATCAATACTGAGTAAAACATCGTCTGCCAACTGCTGCCTGATCGCCTGAATGACCGGAACGACGCGCTGAATCTGCTCTTGGGCAGCAACCGAATCAGAGCCTGGACGTGTTGACTCACCACCGATATCGATAATATCCACACCTTCAGACAACATCAGTTCGACTTGCTGAATCGCTTCATCAAGACCCGAGAATTTGCCGCCATCAGAAAAACTATCCGGCGTAACATTTAAAATCCCCATTATCAGAGGTTTGTCGCTGTATAACGTATTTATGCCAAAGACCAGCCTGGAACTGTCCCTGTGTTTAAGTTGGCTCATCATTTCCTAAAAGCTCCTGCTGTCAAAATTAGCGGTTTGATTGATGTATAATAACCAAATGTTTTTGACTGTGATTAAATTTAATGGATAAACCTCGATTAGCCTGGGCCATCACCGGCTCCGGTCATTATATAAAAGAATGCCTGGACTTCATGCTGACCCTAGACGATGTTGACGTCTATCTAAGCTTGGCAGGAGAAGAAGTCTTGAAAATGTACGGCATCACTCTCGAGGATATCCGCAAAAAAATGCCTGTTTACCGGGACAAAACCGCTTCAGCGCCACCGGTTGGTCATTTTTACAAAGGCTATTACCACACTTTTGTGATGGCACCGACCACCTCAAATACGGTTGCCAAATGCGTGCTAGGCATTGCCGACTCTTTGGCAACCAATCTTTATTCGCAGGCCGGAAAATGCCGGGTAGAAAGCATTGTCTACCCTTGTGACATCGCTCCGGAAATGGAAACCACCGCGCCGGGCGGCAAAGTGATGGTTTATCCACGTAAAATCGATCTGGAAGGCACAGCCAAATTACGTACTTTTGAATACACAACCGTCGTTGACAGTGTTGATGAACTAATCAACACTGTTAAAAAACGCTTGACTACCTTGCCATGAGCGAACACATCCTTTTCCTGACCGGCAAACTGGCTGAAAAACAGCTGCATAATATTCTGGAAAAAATGCAGCCAGATTTTACCTACTCCGTGCATCAACTAGGACTTAAAGTCGCAGCACTGATGACCGCCGACATGATTAGTAGGCGCTTGACCGACACCTTTGGCGCCGAACGCATCCTTGTGCCTGGGCGTTGCCGTGGTGATCTGGAAGCCTTATCCAGAGATTTGGGCATACCGGTAAGCCGAGGTCCGGACGAACTTAAAGATTTACCGATGTTTTTTGGCAAGGCAGCGCACAAGCTCGATTTAAGCCGTTACAGCGTCAAAATCTTTGCCGAAATCGTTGACGCGCCCAATGTCAGTGTCGAAGAGGTGGTCAAGCGCGCCACCCATTACAAACAAAATGGCGCTGATGTCATTGACATAGGCTGCTTGCCAAGCACTGATTTTCCGCATCTGGAAGACATTATCCGCACACTTAAACAGGAAGGTTTTACCGTCAGCATCGATTCGCTGGAAGCGGAAGACCTGCTAAGGGGCGGTAAAGCAGGCGCTGATTACATGCTCAGTCTGCACGAAAGTACCTTGTGGGTGGCTGACGAAGTAGCAGCAACGCCAATTTTAATCCCTGAAACGCATGAAGATCTGGCCTCACTGGATAGAGCCATTAAAATCATGCAAGCCAAAAACAAAGTTTTTATTGTCGATCCGATCTTAGACCCACTCCACTTTGGCTTTACCCAATCCATAGTACGTTATCATGAAGTCAGAAAAAAACATCCAGACATTGAAATGATGCTGGGAGTTGGCAACATTACCGAGCTGACCCATGCCGATACCGCCGGTATGAACGCTTTGTTGCTGGGCATCTGCTCAGAACTCAACATCAACAGCATTTTGGCAACCGAAGTCAGCCGTCATGCCTGCCGGTCGATTAAAGAAGCCGATCTGGCACGGCGTATCATGTTTGCCGCAAAAGAACAGGACCGATTACCCAAGCATATTGATCCAGGCTTAATGGCCTTGCATGAAACCGCGCCCTTCCCGTATAGTCTTGAAGAAATCAAGGAACTCGCTGCACAAATCAAAGATCCCAGTTTCCGCGTTCAAATCACTACAGATGGCGTACATATTTTCAATCGCAACGGCTTGCACAGTGCCACTGATCCGTTTGAGTTGTTCCCAAAACTTCAGGTCGAAAATGACGGCGGTCACGCTTTTTATCTGGGCGTGGAACTGGCCAGAGCTGAAATTGCCTGGCAATTAGGTAAACGTTATACACAAGATCAAGCGCTGCAATGGGGTTGCGCAACCGAAAACACTGAACCCACAGTCGATCTGCACACCTTTAAACCGGCTGGAAGTACTTTGATGAAATCTTAGGCAGGGTGGGCATCGCCCATCAAACAGCTTTAGATGTGGGCTATGCCCTACCTAACTTAAAACATCACACTTGTTTAATTTTTGCTGCTTAATAGTTACCATGATTCAAGAAACCATTGTCATCACCCAAAACAGTCTAGGTCTGGCTCATATCGCCCCGATGGGGATTCATGTGTCCGCTACCGGCGATGAATTTATCATTTTGCCGTTTCGTCCCTCAACCACGCTTAATAATCTGCTGGAAACCAAAACCGCTGTACTCAACTATTGTGATGATGTGCGAGTGTTTGCCGGTTGCCTGACCGGGCGCAAAGATTGGCCCTTAAAACCAGCTGAAAAAATCAACGGCCAGGTATTAGCCTGTGCGCTGGCTCATACCGAACTTGAACTGGTGCGTGTTGTCGATGACGAAACTCGGCCTAAACTGGTTTGCAAAGCTGTGCATACCGCCAATCACGCACCCTTTAAAGGCTTTAACCGCGCCCAATATTCAGTACTGGAAGCGGCTATTTTAATCAGTCGCTTACACATGCTCCCCTTGGAAAAAATACAAGCCGAAATCGACTACTTACGTATCGGTCTGGAAAAAACCGCTGGCGATCGGGAGCTGGAAGCCTGGTCGTGGCTGATGGCTGTCATTGAAGCTCATAAAGCAAGTCTGCCTCTAGCCGGAGTTATAGCATGACCGGCATGCTGGCCAGCGTTAACAGCATCGAAGAAGCTATTTTGGTGCTCAATGAAAACGTCGATATTATTGATTTAAAACAACCGGCTTTAGGTGCTTTGGGCGCCTTGGAAACCAGCCTTGTTAAAGAGATTATCGCCAAAATTAAGGGCCGTTGTCCGGTCAGCGCAACCATTGGTGACCTGCCAATGTTGCCAGACGTTATTTACTCAGCGGTAACAGCCATGGCCGAAACCGGCGTAGATTTTATTAAAATCGGTTTTTTTCCCGGTGGTGACTGGCAGGCAACATTAAATAAACTGGCAACGCTTCAAAATCAAAATGATGTAGCGACAAACTTGATTGCCGTATTATTCGCCGACACCCAGCCTGTTTTTTCCGTTATCGTTGAGCTCAAAAAGGCTGGCTTCAAAGGCGTCATGCTGGATACCATGAACAAGAAAAATGGCAGCTTAACTCAAGTTATGGCTAAAACCCAACTTGCGGAATTTGTCCGGCTAGCCAAAGCCCATCAGTTACTTTGCGGACTTGCGGGTTCGCTCCAGTTTGAGGATATTGAAGAGCTTTTGCCTTATACACCCGATTATCTGGGCTTTAGAGGAGCCTTATGTATGAATCACAAGAGAACTGCACACTTAAATCAACAAGCCATTTTTAAAATAAAACACGCTCTAATGCGATGACTTTCCTTTACCCAACCGTCCGCTTGATAACACTGCTCAAATTCTTTAGGAGTCTTTGCTTGTATACCGGAATTGGTGCAACCATTTTAGATTCATCCGCTGTAGACGCGGAACCCAATCATGTGCAACTTCGCTGGTATCATCAATATTCATGAATAAAGAAAATAAAATCAGGGTAATCATTGCTGATGATAACGAAATAAATTTATTGTTATTGGCTAACCTACTTGAATTGCAGGATTGTATAGTTGACTCCGCCATAAATGGTGAAGAAGCTTTGCATTTAATAAACCAACATCCTTATAAAATAGCGCTGATAGACCTTAATATGCCGGTAATGTCAGGACTGGAGTTAGTAAAAATCCTGAGAAACCAAAATAATCACTTAAAAATGGTAGCTATCAGCGCTTATGCAGATAACAACAAAATCAATGAAACTCTGGCGGCCGGATTTGATTACTATCTTATCAAGCCGATTGATGAAGAACTGTTAAATGTACTGATAAATCAACCCTATTAAAACCCTGACACTTATCCAATTGCTTACTTTAATCTCAACTTCCCGCAAGTTTTGCCCATTTATCATTTAATTCAAGACCTGCGCCAAATCAATAAACCTCACGAAGATAAATAATTTTACTATTCCCCTGGTAAATACCAAAGGTCGCTCGACCGACAGGGGATTCGTCACCTACAGTAGCAGAAATCCAGTCAAATTTAAGCCAGTTTGGTGCCTGAATACTTAGATCAACATAACCATCATTTGAAGCGCCGGGCGCCGAAAAGCTAAGCTGCGCATCGCCAGCAACCAGTTTCCCTGTGGCACTTACAGTTGCATTGGTTTCGGAAGCACTTAGATGATTGCCTTGTGCCGTGATTGCAACTTCCGGATAAAAAGTCAATCCCGAACCGCTGACAGGTGCTGACACCATGGTACAGCTATCATCGCTATTCAATACAAAGCTACTGCCATTCCAATATTGAGCGGTCAAGGATACCGGTAAATCAAGCAACTCAGAACCGATTGCATTTTGCAAACCTAACCGACCACTGTAGATAAGATCGATATCTTCACTAAACCCTTGGGAGCTGACACCATCGGTATCTTTTGCGCGAAAATTAAGCGTTTTGGGCACCGTAGATTTTGATGGAAATGTATACACGATATCTGCATCCTTACCGACACCTTCTGACCAATCAACATCAAGAGTGTTAAGCGTAAATCCCGTGACACTACCGGCATCACTCAATGTAACAGCTTTAGAAAATCCATAGCTATAGTCGTAATTGGCTGTAATATCCTCGGAAGCATCTAATGCTGATAGGGTGACATCGGCGTGCTGGCCAGAATAAGTAAAGGGTGTGGCCGAAGAACAGGCGGATGTAACATTTGTGGAAAAATGATCAGGTGTGAAACGTCCGACATTGCCGGAGGTAGCACTGACATTGCCCACCCCCATATAATCGCCATCAGCAATATTGGCGGTTAAAGAAATAATACCCACCTCGTCCCAACTCAGATCGGTTATTTGAACTGCTCCGCTGATAAACTCATTGCCAATTGCTAATAAAGAACCGCTGAAAGCGCCTATTGTGGCTCCCGTCGCAGGATCGGGGGCCACCAAATTATTATTTAAAATAATCCCTTCGGAAATGCTTTCGTTGCCAAAATTAGGTGTTGCTGTGTTTGAACTGGTAATCGAGGTAACGGTAGTAGCAAATGGATTGCCGGCCTTAATAAACACAGGACCGCTAGCGTTGCTGGCAGCAGGATTGGCAAAATTATCGGCCGTTCGTTTGATATTGCTAAAAGCAAATCCCCACGGCTTGACTACAAACAGATTACTGTTCCCTTGCATATAGCTACCACCGCCGAGGGCATAGCGGGCAAAAAGTGCTATTTTGCCAACATCGGGATAATTGACGGTAAAACTGGTTTTTGATGCCGTATCAAAGCTAAGGGGTACAGCCGTATAAGCACTGACACCAGTGGCTGGATTAATCGATATAGGTGTGGCATTGACGCTAACTTGCATACCGGCACAAGTGCCGGGATCAATGCATTGAAACGCCATTTCTATGCTTTTACTGCCGCTGCTTAATCCAGAACAGGTGCCTCCGCTACCGCCCGTGATAGCCTGTAAGTTAATGGCAGTAGATGTCGTTCCAGCAGTTTGCGTGGGAATGCTTGAAAAAGCGAAGCCCGAGGACGCAAAGGGCAGACTGCAATTTTGCGCGGCATTAACATAACAACCTGTGCCGTAAACAGTTGCAGGAACCACTGCACTGGTTCCCAAAGTAACTGTCTGTGCACTGGTGACTGCCAAGTTAACACTGGTGCTCCCTGTGAAAGTAATCGGATTAGCCCCCCAACTGATATTAGCTGTAGCACTAGGTAACAGCGTGACGGTTGTAATCCCGGCATACAAAACACTACAGGCCGAGTCGGCACAGGCCTTGATAACAATGGTTTCCGGTACGCACGTTACACCGCTGCCATCCTGTTCTATCTGGATATGATCTACAACTCCAAATCCACTGGCTCCCGAAGGTTTTAGTGCCAGTAAATGTGTCGCCCCTCGATCGTTCGTGGCTGTAGCTTTAGCACTTTTAGTACCGGTAGCTGTTGCCGTCGCTTGAAGTTGATAAGTCATTTCCATTGACTCACCAGAACTGCTATTAATGGCTCGAGAGGCTACATCAACGGCTTCTATCATCCCACTAGGCGCAGTCCATGTACCGGAACTGGCGTAACTGAATGTTCCTACTAACATTACATTCGTACTGGTTGGCGAGATGCTTGGAGTAGTATGTGTGGCTGATGAGGCTGTGGTTTTACCGTTTTCGGCGGTGATAGGAGTCGTGCTATCAACACCGCTAAAAGACATTATTCCTCCAACGGCTCCATTATGACTGCCACTAAACGTCCAGGTATAACTTGACGGTTCACTGCTCGTGGCTACACGTTGGAACACCGCTAAGCGACTGGTTGTCGAAGAAGTATTCTGAATAGTCCTGACCAAAGTCCAACCGGTGGGTGTGGCGATTTTTACTGATCCAGGAGAAATTGCTAGCGAGGCAATCATTACATCACCGCTAGTTGTTCCGGTTGGTTTATTAATACTCAAACTTAAAGTGTCTGGTAATGGCCGTAACGCCAGTAATACCCCGTTACTGACGGCAGCAGTCGACGATTTAGAATATACGACTGTCCCCACAATTGGACCAACACTTCCGGCCGTAGGTTTTGATGCATAATAAAGACTGACTGCAAGACCCTCGCCAATCTCATTGATATTGGTACTGGAATCAAAGAATGATTGGCTCCAGTTTAATCCCCCGGTACTTGTTACACTGAGAGAGCTATGATCATCTGCCATATGTCCTGCAAACAATAACAGGCTATTCGGCGTCACTGTAGTTAGCGTACCGGTATCAACTGTTTTATCTGCTAAGGATGCAGCTAGGGCATAAGGAGTGTCAAAAGGATTGGTGGTGTCAACACCTCTATATGCAGAACAGTTAGCAACGATACTGCCGCCAGCGTTATGTGTGAAAAAAGGATCAAATTCGAATGAACTTGTAGCAAACTTATAGAACAACGACGCTTGAGAATTAGCTCCATTTGAAGATGAGTATAACTTAGTCCAGCCGCTGGGATAGGAAATATTAATAGCTACATTATCGCGAGACTCGACCACGCAGATAAATAAATCTCCAACAGTATAGTTTGGTAATTGCGGCCATACATAACTATTAGACCAACTATCCGCCTGGCCAGCGCCTACGTGGGTAATGCCTGAGCCTGAGCCACTACCACTTATAACAAGGGCTTGAGATGCAGCGCGATAAGCAATGGCCGCGTGAAGAGTGTTGACTGTCGTTAACCATAAGCAAACCAACACAAATAGCTTTATCCAGTGGTTATTGATTCTCATCGGCGATCAAAACTTCCTAGCAACCCAGCATAATAGGCGCTAAAAGGAGTTGCATCGCAACTTCGACAGACTGTCCTTGTGGTTAAGTTATATGACGATTTGATATCGCGAAACTGCAACACAAAATTATATGTCTTTTTTGATTGCCCGACATTCAGGGCAAACATGTCGACCATCCGATGTACATAGCCAACGGTTTTTTACAGCGTTATTTAAATCTCCCTCAATCCAGGCCCGGCCGTCACCTAATCGTCGTCCGGTACGTTGATTTTCTCTTGGGGCGCGACGCAACTCGATAGAACGAATCCCTTGTGGGTTGCAAATGTCACAGAAAATAAATTTTCGTATACTCATGTAATACCTTATTTAGAATACGGATAGCTAAATTAATTAAGTTTGAATTTTTTAATATATTTGAGTTATTATCAACTGCCAGTATAGATTAAATCGATATTTAATAAAAATACTGGGTACTTTATTAATTTTGTTACTTAAAAATGCAATTTATGCCGAATAAAAATAGAATAAATATACCTATATAAGATATTTTTTTATTTAATTACCAGTCGACATGGATTCAATCAAGTTTAACAAAAATAGTAATGATAATTCTATTAATTAAATTCTTTCAAAAAAATATCTTAGATGCAATTTAATTAATAAAAAGCCGCATCTAGTTTTTTTGTGTGCATTTACGCAATACATCTCAAATATCTTACACTTACAAATAAATAGGTAAAAATGTGAACATGAATAGACAACAAGGTTTTACCCTGATTGAATTGGTCATGGTGATAGTAATTTTAGGTATTTTAGCCGCAACGGCATTACCTAAGTTTGCAAATATGCAGGTTGATGCCCGTTTATCCACTTTAAACGCTACACTCGGCGCCGTAAATTCGGCAGCAGCGGTAGCTCATGCTCAAGCATTGCTAAATAACCAATTAGGGGCGACCGGCTCCATTACCATGGAAACAGGCGCAGTATCACTAGTTTATGGCTATCCTGCAGCTACCGCAGTCGGCATTCAAGCAGCGCTAAACCTTTCTTCTGACTTTACTGTCACTCCTGTTAGTGGAGGAGCCACTCTTACAATTGATGTGGCCCACGCAACAACACCTGCAACTTGCAGGATTACCTATACGGCTGCTACCAGTGCAACTGTCCCGGCAACCTCCGCAACTATTACTTCAGGCTGCTAAAATTTGTCTTGACTGGTATATTTAGCTCAGCAAAATGACTGACTTGAGCAATCAAGAAGGTTTCACGCTTGTTGAGCTAGTCATGGTTATTGTAGTTCTAGGTATACTCTCTGCAACCGCATTACCGAAGTTCTTTTCTATTTCCAGTTATCAGCAACAAGCTTTTTTTGACGATACACTTAGTGCGGTCCGCTATGCACAAAAAATGGCCGTGGCCACAGGTTGCAAGGTACAAGTATCGATCAATGCAAATGCCTATGTTTTGAACCGCCCCGCTAATCGTAGCCAATGCTTAAGCAACACTGCAGTTTTTTCTCTGCCTGTTCGCAATCCGGCAACCGGTGATACTTCTTATACCTACAGCCAAGCTGGGGTCTCTTTAACATCAAATCACTCTACTTTTTATTTCGACGCTCTCGGAAGGGCCTCAGCCAATGTCCTATTAACAGTTGCCGGTGTCAAAACCATTACTGTAGTTAGTGAAACCGGTTTTGTTTATGGACTCTGACGCTCTTACCAATAAGCGTTATCAATCTGGTGTAACGCTGATAGAACTAATCCTGTCTATGGTCATTATCAGCATCGCTGTTACTGGCACTTTTTCGGCCATAAATCTTACTGTCAGACACAGCGCAGACCCTGTTGTTCAATATCAGGGAATAGCGATTGCCGAAGCGTATCTGGAAGAGATTCTTTTGCAGCCTTATGTTGATCCCAACGGCACGGATGTTGGTGAAACTCGCGCCAGCTTCGACGATGTTGTCGACTATAATGGCTTGACAGACGTCGGAGCGCATAATCAACAAGGCGTTTTACTGAGTAACTTGTCTGCTTACCATGTAAATGTTGCTGTTGTTGATCAAACAATCTCAAGTATGGCTGCGAAAGAAATTACAGTCGACGTAACAGGTCCCGGCGCCTCAAAACTTGTTCTGATTGGTTATAAGTTTTTATATTAACTGATGATCCGATATAAATATCAAGGCTTTACTTTAATCGAATTAATTATGGTGATCGTCATTGTTGGCATTTTGGCAACCATAACGACTAAAATTATTACGTTCCCGGTAAGCAGTTACCTTGATCTACAACGCCGCACGACACTCGTTGACACCGCAGAACTAGCTTTAAGACTTATGCAGAGGGATATTCGTCGGTCTCTACCCAACAGTGTGCGCATTACCGGCGGGGATACGGTGATTGAACTATTGCATGTCGAGGAAGGTGGGCGTTATCGGGCTGGCCTGGATATAAACGCCGCCGCAACTGCCGGTTTGTGTTCAAGCAACCCAGCGGGGGATATTTTGGATTTTACTCTGGCTGATAATTGTTTTGAAGTAATTGGTAATTTAAAAGTTTTTAATCCACAAGCGACTGCGGGAGAATCTCTGGTTATTTATAATCTGGGCAACTTGTCTGCGGATGCTTATGCTGGCAGCAATCAAACAAAGATGATCAATTCAAGCAATGCCAAAGTAATCAACTTTAATACCTTTAGATTTCCGTTCAACTCGCCACAACAACGTTTTTTTATTATCGATACACCTGTCACCTATCTTTGCACCAATAACCAATTATTACGTTATTCCGGCTATGCAATTAGCGCAACTCAACCCAACCCACCAACTGGCGTCATTGGTCAATTGCAGGCCAACAAAATAGCGAGTTGTAGCTTTATTTACGACCCCGGCACAGCAGCTCGCTCTGGCTTAGTGACCATAAAAATCACCCTGACGGATACAGTCGGAGAGTCCGTGCAACTCATGCAGCAAATCCATGTGGATAATGTACCGTGAATAACTATCCTGATAAATTGCTAATAAAATTCTTTAACAAATTCAGGACGAACGTTAAATTATTGGAACGTCAGCGAGACCAGGAACACGATAAAGTTCTTCAGTCTACCCCCAGATATCGTCCCAAGGCACATAATCAGCAAGGCTTTACTTTGATTATGGCCATTTTTATTTTAGTGGTTTTGGGTTTGCTGGGCGGTTATATGGCAAGACTCAGTGGTGTACAAAATGCAACCTTAACTTATGCCGTTCAAAATGCCAGAGCATACCAGGCCGCTAAAGCCGGCTTGGATTGGGCTCTGGCCAAAATAAGCTCAGGCGGTACCTGCCTGGATGTGAGTTCACAATCGGCGTTAACTTTTCCTGACATGCCCGGATTTACGGTCAGCTTGACCTGCACATTGACACCTTTTCAAGAAGGTAACAATAGCCAGGGCATTTACCAAATAAATGCACTCAGTGAGTTTGGTGCTTATAACGGAATCGATTACGTATCCAGAGGAACCGAAGCGTCAACAGTAAAATAAATAATGTTAAATCTAGTGCACTACACTCGACAAGTTCCACATCGGCAAAAAGATACCCAGTGCCAATACAAGCACCATCATGCCGATGATTACGATTAATATGGGCTCAATCACGCTGGCTATGTTTTTTAATTCCTGATCAACTTCCGCTGCGTAAAAATCGGCAACTTCCAAGAGCATATCACTGATATTTCCAGTTTCCTCACCCACCATCATCATTTGCACAACTAACGGCGGAAACAGATTTGTACTTCTGGCCATACGACTGATAGAGTCGCCTTTTTCGATTCCGACACGCATTTGGCTTAGCTTGGAAGCAATATAGCTATTTCCAATGGCATCAGAAACGATAGTAATACCCTGAATCAGCGGCACACCAGAGCTTAACGTCATGGCAAATGAACGCGAAAAGCGCTCCATAGTTGAGCGCTCCACAATACTTCCCACTCCTGGAATACGCAGTGTCAACCAATCCCATTGCAAGCGCCCTTCAGGACTATTGATATATTTAATAATCACCGTAGTTAAAATCATCAGACCCCCAAGCATATAAGGCCAATAACTGACGGTAAAATTAGAAACAGACATCAGCAGCTTGGTTTGCCAAGGTAATTCCGCCTGCATCTTGTCAAATACACTTTTGAATGAAGGAATCACATAAATATTAATGACCACCATAGCGATACTGATGGCGACAATCACCATAATCGGATAGCGGAATGCCGATTTGATCCGGCTTTGGGTTTCCTTTTCCCGTTCCAGATAGTTGCAAATTTGCAAAAATGCCTGATCCAGTTCTCCACTGGTCTCTCCGACATGCAAAATATTGATAAATAGAGGACTAAACACTTTCTTATGATGATTCATTGCCTGACTTAGGGACGAGCCAGACTCAAGGCGTCTGGCAATATCTTTCAGCGCTTCCGCCAATGCTTCATTACGTGTTGACTCAGTTAGGCTTCGCAAGGCTCTAATCAGGGGCACGCCCGCTTTAGACAAGCTATACATTTGCCGGCTAAATAACATCATATCGGTAATACTCAGACTATCTAACGCACGCCAATGATTAAATTGCTCGATTAAATCAGAATTAATAACTGTTTGAGTAATAGACACTGGGACCAAGCCACGGCTGCTGAGAATTTGAGCCGCGAGAAAACGGTCTTTGGCTTCAAGAACATTAGTGACCAGTTGGCCATCAGCATTACGGGCCGTGCATTTGAAATGTGACACCTTATTCACCAGCTCCGGTAATGCGTAATACCTCAGCTACCGTGGTAATACCCTGTTCAGCATACTCGGCAGCGCAGGATATAAAACTGACATAGCCAGGGGTTTGTATGGCGGCCTGAGTAAAACCGGCAGAGTCGTTACGCCGTAACGCATCCAGAGTTTCCGTCCGAAGATCAAGCAATTCATAAACACCAATCCTGCCTTTGTAACCCGTATGGCTACATTGGTGACACCCGCGACCGTGTTTGAAAACCACATGGGCATAATCTTTATGTTGGGAATTTTCTAACCAGATGAGCTGTCCAGGTTCTATTTCTACTGGTTCCACACAATATTCACAAATTCTGCGTACCAGCCGTTGGGCTATAATCACTCTTAAAGCACTGGCTAAAATATAACCTTCAACTCCCATATCCAACAAACGGGTAGCGGTTTCAATCGCGCCATTGGTGTGTAAGGTAGAGAACACCAAATGGCCAGTAATTGATGCACGAATGGCAATTTCTGCCGTCTCATTATCGCGCATCTCACCAACCAGGATAATATCAGGATCCTGACGCAAAGCTGATCGTAATATACTCGCAAAAGTAAGCCCAACTTTTTCATTAACCTGCGCTTGATTGACTCTTGGCAAGCTGTACTCAACCGGATCTTCGGCGGTAATAATTTTGGTTTCCGGCTTGTTGACTTCGTTCAGTGCTGCATAAAGTGTTGTAGTTTTGCCGCTACCGGTAGGACCTGTTACCAAAATCAAACCATGAGGACTTTTGATGTGTTTTCGAAATCGGGTAAGAATAGTTGTCGGTATACCCAAATGATCCAGATTTAAAAGCCCGTGCGAATGATCCAGCAAGCGCATTACCACGGATTCGCCATGTTGGACCGGTAACATGGAAATCCTGACATCAATGGTTCGACCTTTCACCCGGATATTAAAGCGGCCATCCTGTGGCAACCGTTTTTCGGAGATATTAAGCCCGGCTATCAGCTTTAAACGGATAACCACCGCCGAGGCGATATTGACCTCATCAAGCACTTGCTCGATTAAAACACCGTCAACCCGCTGCCGGATACGCAATACTTTTTCATCGGGTTCAATATGAATGTCAGAGGCCTTGGCTTGAACGGCATCTTCAAATAATGATTGCAAGAGCTTGACGACCGGCGCATCGGTAACCTCTTCAGACGTCAGCAGCGACGTGAGATCAATATCATTTTCTGACAGTTCACTTCGCAGCTTTCCTGCCAGCACACCAATTTCGGCTGTGCGTCGGTAGATTTGATCAATGGAAGCCAGCAAATCTGATTCCCTGACCACCGCTACCCGAATGGATTTTTTAAGCAGCCTCGTTAATTCATCCAGCGCCATTAAATCGGTTGGATCGGCCATTGCCAGAAGCACATCAGCGGCATTATTCTCCAACAGCATGACGCGAAAGCGCCTAGCCATGCTCTCCGGTAAAATCTTAACTGTCTCAGTGCTTCTTGGATGCCGCGTAATATCCAGAAACGGGATTTGTAATTGCCGTGACAGGAAATTAAGCAAATCGGTTTCTTTGATAAAATTAAGATCGATCAGCGTACGTCCCAGTTTTCTGCCGGTCTTTTTTTGTTCGGCCAAGGCCGATAGCAATTGGTCATGGGTTATAACCCGGTTTTGAACCAGCAAATCGCCTATACGAATTTTTTTGGTAATATCCATGACTATTTATATTTGAAAGGTTAGAAACTAAGAGTCTTTATTTCCAGCGTGGCTGAGCATCCAATGCTTTTACGCGCTGTTGACTGGCATCAATATCGTTTTGCCAGTCGTTATCGCTATTAACCAATGTCGCTTTAAGCAAAATGACCAGTTCTGTTTTTACGCTATTACCGGTGTTAACTCTAAACAAATTACCAATGTACGGAATCCTGGAAAACCCGGAGACGCCTTCTTTATTTTCATCAATGGAACTCTGCATTAAGCCACCCAAGACAATAATTTGACCATTACTGGCCTTAACAATGCTGTCTGATTCCCTGATAGTACTCTTCGCTGTAGGCACAGAAGAAGTTTTGTCGGTACCATCAATTCTATATTCTCTATTTAGACTTTCCACTTTAGTAATGGAGGGATGAATATGTAATGAGATATCGTCGTTATCGTTTATTTGCGGTGTAACATCCAGCGCTATACCGGAAAAAAACGCTGACAAAATCGGCGCAGGCTGAACCAGATTACCACTAACACCACCGCCCGACAGACCAGGTGAAACACCGGTGACAAAGCTTTCATCTGTGCCTACTTTGATGATGGCTTGTTGATTATTTAACGTAGAAATCCGCGGACTGGAAAGTACATTGGTTTTGCCTTGCGACTCAAGCAAGGTAACGACAGCAGTAAAATCTCCTGCAGTAAAACTACCTGCACGTGAAGCCAAGGTATATAACCCTCCGGTAAACGCAGGTAGTGCAGCCCCCATTCCTTCCCTGATAATGCTTTTCCATTCCACACCATCTTGATGGCTGTCATTAAGAACCACTTCCAGTATCTTGGCTTCAAGAATTACCTGTCTACTTATCTGATGCTGGGTTGTATTTAAAAAACTCTCAATTTCACGTAATTGCATCGGTTTTGCGCGAGCAATAACAATACCGGATTGCCGATTAACAACCACGGTAGCTTCCTTGTCGACAGCAATCAGCGTTCTCAATGCTTCTTCAAGCTCTTTCCAGAAATCCGTTTGTGTGGTGGTGGTAATAGAACTGCCAGATGATCGCGTGACTGCAGGGCTGGGGCCCGCCGGTTGTTGCGTTAAACCACCCGACTGTTGCTGCATTATGCTTTGGCCCTGCTGACTACCGGAACCTGTAGACGAGCCACCAGTCTGTCCGGAAGATACATAGGTATTTGATTTTCCCTCGCGCAATAAATCCAGGCGATCAATCTTGAAAGTTTTAGTTTGTAAGGTTGACGGATAAATGATGTAACCGATATCGGTTTTTTTATAATCATAGCCGTAGACTTTTTGTACTGCATCGAGAATCTGCGCGATATTGACGTTTTTTAATTCCAGTGAAATGGTTCCTCTGACCTCAGGATGTACCAACATATTATCTTCAGAATCAACCACAAGCCCCATAAAAAACTCACGCGCATCGACCTCATGAACAGACACATTAAGCGGATGATTTACCAAGTATCTGGAGGAGGCCGACGGCAGCTTTATATCAGGCGCCTGAATATTCTGTGCAACCGAGGGTAACGGTTTGCGGGGCATCGGGGAAGATACAGGAAATGCTTCGGCAAATTGATTAGACTTTGGTTGCGGCAAAATCGAACAAGAAGTCAGAAGTAACGATAAAGCGATATTAATGACGGGGTTGTTTTTAGTCATTGTAGGCATGTCTTTGGGTTTATTGGGACTTGTAAGGACGTTGCAACAATTGCAATGTTTTGATGATGCCATTCTGATTAATGGTGACCGCGTTTTTACTGATTTTAATAATTTTTATGTTAGCTGAGATAGACTGGCCTTGTTTCGCCTGGATTCCATTAATGGTTGCCCATCTGGCTTTAGAGGTAATCCAGATCGCAGACAATCGGGGTTGCTCTTCAATATTAGCTATCGCAGCCTCGACATGTGTCGGGTAATCAGGCTGAGTAGGATCTCTAAACTCAGCGTGAATTTGAAATGAGCTGAAAGTTAGTACAATTAAGCTAAATAGTTTTTTAAACACCAAGCCAATCCTTTTCAAAACTAAGCGTGACTATATGGACAGTGATTTCAGCCATGGGAAACTCTTTAACCTGATAATCAAAACTCTCCCAGATAATAGCCCAAGGTAGATTTTCCAAAGTTTTAAGGTAATTAAGCGTATCAGTATATTTACCAGTAAAGGTCATCACCAGTCCATGCTTATAGATAGGGAAATTTTGCTGCTTCTCAGCCAGCAAGGTTGTAACTGGCAAGGTACTCAATTTAATCAAGGTCAGCTCTTGATTCTGTTTTAGCATATCGTTCAATGCTTTTGCCATTAACGATGGCGGCACAAATTTTTTATTGCCCTGCATGACCTGGTCTTGCAAATGACCGTATTGGGCTTTTAACTTATTTAGTTTATTCTGATTATCGGCATTAGGATCGATGTTACCACCGACTTCAAGTTGGGTTGTAATTTCCTGTTGACTACTTATTTGCTTATTGAGGCTGATTAATTCTTGCTTGAGTGTGGCTTGTTTTAACGCAACAGATTGGTAAAAAAAATGATCCCAACTACCCCATAAAGCGGCTAGAATTGTGACAACCACAATAACTCTCTCGCGTGGAGTAAGGCTTTGGAATCTTTCCTGGAGATTATTGAGCATGATCTGTTATCGTTAAAGGCTGCTCGGAACTACTAAGTGTATAGTCCATCTGTCCTATTATTTTGGTAGACGGTTGCAAAAGCAATTTGGCAAATGTTTGACCTTTGAATACCGGTTCTTGTTGTAATTTTTGCAATGTCTGTGCAATTTGTTCCGGTTTGAAAGTGCTACCCTCAAGCCTTAAGTTTCTATTTCGGTTATCAATGTGAATTGCTGTTAACCAGACATCGGAGCTAAATTGATTGGCTAAACCCTGTAGATAAACCGAAAAACCTTGCGACAGAATTGATTCCCTGCCACCAAGCAAATGCAACGTTTGTTCTGCTTGAAGGATGTTATTTTGCCATTGCTCGATTTCACCGATTAATTGCTCATTAAGTTGTAGGCCGGGCCTTTTCGATAATAGCTCATTGACCCGAACTTGTTGCTGATCAAGAGTTAACTGTGCTTGATGCAACTCAGTTTCGGTGGCGCCAATATTCCACAATAAATAAGCACTAAAACTTGTAGATGACCCAATCATGGCCGCCAAAACCAACGTGGTCAGCTTGATACCAGATTGTTTTTGATGTTTAAGAATTTCGCTATATAAATTGACCTGCTGCATTACAGAGCTTCCACTGCATAGCGTAAAGTTGCGCCAATCACTCCTGCGCACTTTGATTGAGTGCTGTCATCCAACAAAATATCACAGTCAACAATCGCCGAAAGATCCATGACTCTAGCGGTAATACTATGATTGTCATTAAGAATATTTAATAACTGCTGGGTATTTTCCGCCAACGGAATGACTGCCAACCCGGAAATAGGCGGCATATTGTAATAACTTTCAACGTAATCCAGTGACCGCTGTATTTCCAGGGCCAAATTATTTTGTTCAATGCTATTCTGAGTATCGTTGCCGCTATTATAGGAAGCTAAACCTAAATCCCGGTAACCAATGTCAAAATTGCGCGACAGGTATATTCTTCCTTCTTTTTGTATCAAGATGGTTCCTGAAGACTCATGGAGCATGAGCACCGCAACTCCCCGCTGATTCTCAGGAAGTAGAACAGCCAGATTGCGCAAAACTGTTTCTTGAATATCAATCACTTTCAGCTGCAAACCAGCATGGGTAGATTTATCGGCCAGTTCCTTGATCAACTCCTGCGGACTGACAACCACTTCCAACATATTAGTGCTAGTTGCACGCATCGAAACCGGAACAGGATAATAATCGATAACTGCTTTGTCGATAGAGAAATCAATAAGATCACTGATTTTCCAGCGTATGGCTTGGCTCATTTCATCATCAGCCACTGCGGGGGCCTCAATGTTAATGCGACGGTAATTATCAGCGGTAAGAAGTAAATGGCAGTCGTAATTAACTAGATGATACCGAGTAACAAGATCGCGCAGTAACTCTGGCTGATCGTTAACATTCAGTATCGAAATAAATTCACAATAATTAAGTCTAAGCTTGTTATTGTCTACATAATTGGAAACAGCGACAGCAATGCCATCCGGTAAATAACTAATACCAACAAATCCATTATTTTGTAATTTTTTTCCCAATAGTTTTTGTAGCAATTGCACTTCATCTCATCCAAATCGCTTTATATATATC
>CAILCX010000041.1 GCA_903832775.1 uncultured Methylobacter sp.
CCAGTCGCCGAATTGTAACGGGCATTGATATTGGTAAACTCGTAGTAAGAAGTGGCAAAATTTAAGCGTGACTTATCAAACACCAGCCAATCAGCGCCGATTTGTCCGGCATACAGCCATTTATCGGCGGTCGAAAAGTTCACATCCTGAATAGGAAACGCGCCCAAAGTCATAAACACGCTGTCGGGAGATTGCTGGCCCTGGTTTACACCAAAACGCGACGTAGGGCTGGGTGCATGATAGCCCCGTAACTTAGGATCATCTTGATTAAAGTGATAACGAAAACTTCCGGCCACGCCTTCAAAACTTAAATCCGGATCAAACACTACATCCGTAGACACAAACGGATTAAGAATGCGACCGCCATAAAGGCTAAACCAGTCATTACCTTTATTATCGACATAATCGTATTGCAAAAATGCTCGGTCGATCGCCAACTGATAGGACTGGCCGGTGTTTCCCAAAGTTTGGTCATTGGAAACGGGATTATTGATATTACTGGTCGCTAAACGAATTCCAGCTTTTAAGCCATCGGCCAGTTTTGCTTCAAAACCGAGTCGTAACCGTTCGCGTAACCGCAAGCGGTCTTTTTTATTGTTAAGCAATGCCTCATTTTTAATATTGGCGGCAGCAACACCGCCGTCCTTGTTGATCTGTAAATAGTCGTAAGGTCCACTAAAAGGCTCAGCAACATTATCCTTACCATAAAACTCATCCGCAAAGCGTATACGCACATCGAAACTGGGGTTGATTGCCGCCACCCATTCGGGTAATGCGCCGGGTATGCCCCAGCCTTCGGATTTGGCATCTTTCTTAACATCAGTTACCACTTCGCCTTTTAATTCGGCCCGCACCTGATCCCGAATCTCTTTTTTAACAAACTCCGGCACATAGCTGACATGTTTGACTTTGCCGCCATTTTTGCCTGTATCACTGGCAACCGCTGGTTCAGTTGATTTCTGTTCGGCATTGGCAATGGCGCTACTTCGTTTTTCTTCGGAAGACGCTTCCTGCTGCGCTGCAGTCACCAGACCACTGCCTTCTTCTTTATTGATAACGCCACGCTGCACCAACAGGTCGACCAGATTAACAAAGGTCGATTTTTTAACCTTTAGCATTTCCTCGGACTGTTCGGCGAAGGCGCTGGAAACCATCGTGCTTGCCAACAAAGCCAGCAGTGTTTTAGTTGCGGTATTCATGGTTCTTTATCAATTGGTTTTGTTATCGTTATAAAAGCCGGGTTGTGGAAGCAACGAATTTGTCACTTCCACTACGTTTAAATTCTTGACGTCAGACGTATCTTGATCGGTTGCGGCATATTTTCAGGCGGGGCTTTACCCAGTCCCAAATGCAGTTTGGGTAAGGCCAGAGTTATCGATTTATCAACCTCAGGCTTGCCGCTACCGGTTGCCAGTTCACTTTTGGTAATCCGTCCATCAGGCCCTACCCAGACATTAATCACCACGGCATAATTGGTTTTCATGGCTTCGGTATCGGTCAGCAGATTCTGCAATTCGTCTTCAAATAACCGTTTGATTTGACCTCCATACCAGAGAATGGTGCTGCCACCGCTGCCGCCCAGGATCGATCTACCGCCTTTGCGAGCGGCCAGGCCAAAGCCGTCAGCACCAGCCGAACCGTCTGCATCCAATCCCAACTCTGCAGCAGGTGGTTCATTGGCTTGTTCCGGCGCCGGTTCGGGTTCTTGTTCCGGCTCCGGTTCTTCAATCTTTTCTTCCTTGACTTCAGGTTCCGGGGGCTTTTGCTCGGGTGGCGGAGGAGGAGGTGGCGGGGGCGG
>CAILCX010000042.1 GCA_903832775.1 uncultured Methylobacter sp.
AATAATTATTAAATTTAAAATGGTTAATATAAAAATAAGAAACTTACTATACAAGTTAGTTAATTAAAACAACTTATTATAATGAAAAGTTAGCTGAACTTAAGTTACGATATAATAATTTATTGATCTAGTTGAGCGCATGCACAAACATACAAATTGACCAACAAACTACTTAAGCTGATTTTTTGATCAGGTGGGCGATGCCCACCCGACTTGTGGTTTTTGTGGGTATCGCCCACCAAAACCCAAAAGGTGGGAGATGTACTATATTATTTAAGGTGCACAATTAATAACAATCTCATCACTGAACTGGCCAACTTCCTTATCTTTCAACATATAGATTGCTGTATAACGGCGCAACTCCGGTTTTCCTGTTTGCAGCAAAGACCGGCTATCCTGAAAGGACGCAATGGTAGCGCGCCCCAACAACACCCATTCGATATCGTTTTCACGCTGGCAATACAAATTGATACCCTCACTTTTATTTTTGGTAAAACCCAAAACAACCAGACCTCCGGTTTGATCTACCCCGTATAAATCAGGACTTGCCGAGGCAAGGTCATGGCTAGTTTCAGGTCCTTCAATGCCCAGTTGCGCACCATAGACTTTGCTGTAGTTTAATTGCGCCTTAATAAGTTTCACATCTGCTCGCACCCTGCTTTCGGCTTTGTCACGAATCTCGTTTTTTGCGGCGGTGGCCTGCTTGGCCAATGCTGCTGCATTACTGGCTTGCGTTGCCTTGGTATGAAAATTTTCCCTAAGCGCTTTTAACTCTGTTATCTCTGGTTCCAGCAAACCTGACTGCGGATTCAGGTTTGCGATGAAATTCTCCATCCAGATTAAAAAATCATGGTCTGAAGTTGGGATATAAGTTGACTTGGACATGGTGTACTCCTCAAAAGCTGAATTGAATGATTAAACAACTGACAAGTTTCGAATTGATTCTATCGCTAACGTTGAATATCAGGCTTTGTACCGACTAACTTTTACGATTTTCTCGCGTGCATCCAACGTTTCCCCGTACGCTGGAGACGTTGCCGCGCACGCAAAAAGTATCACCCAAAAATCGATCCTCTGCAGGCCATATCTGGCGTGGCCTGCAGCGATTTTTACCTGGCCCTTCCACCGCGCGCCGGCAAGACTCGACCGCGCGCAAATATCGTTCTGGCGGCACGAGTAAGCTTATTTCGTTCTAATCTTGTTTTAAAGCCTCTAAACTTCATCCTTGGTCGGGATAACTCTGGCTCATTACTGCATGATTTTTAAGTAGGTTCTTAACTACACAGCATCCCACGTGTAACTATTGGGACAAGACAACTTTAGCGCATTATTCGCACTCTGCATAGATTAGACGTTAGTTTTTTATATAAATATTTTTTTTGGGTCCATTTTTCTCGTTATAACAATAGATTAACTGTAATTAGTCGACTCCTTTTTACTTGGAAGAAAAGAACAGAATATTCAATCCTAAACTTGCTTGTTGCTTGGTGAGTACATATACTAAGCCAGTAAATTTACTTCAGGTATTCATGGACTTTAAGTCCGCAGAATTGAAACGGGAAGTAGGTAAGTTTGTTATCAATAACAAATAAAGCCTACGCTGCCCCCGCAACGGTATATAAGTAATAGGTTTGCAAACGCCACTGTTTAGCATGGGAAGGCGCAAACCCCGAAAGTTTAAATCATGACTTTCAGCTTATAAGCCCGGAGACCGGCCTTTAGTGATAATCAAATTTGTGCGCGGAGGGCGCCCGGATGGATTGCTTTGCGTCCGTCTTGTCTTTCTCCACTTACAGATTTTTTCCGCTGATAATCTTAATCGGTTTGATTAAGCTGTCAGCTAACCTGTATTTTTTTCCAGGAGAGAGCTAATGCCATCAAATAATGAGCCATTTACTCATAAACTTAGCGGAGCACCGCTAACCAAGAGAAAATCAATATCTTCATCGCTTGCTTATCATGATGATTTTGATAAAAATCTTTACGTTCCTTTATCAAATACCCAATCTAAAGATAAAACCTCTCAAGAGCTGATTTTATCCGCAATACTTTGCTGTGTCTTAGGCTTAACCCTACTATATGCCGCCGGATTTTCTGACATTGGCCCCTTACATAATGCTGCACATGATGGACGTCATTCTGCCAGTTTTCCGTGCCATTGATGTTTAATCTGACTATTTTCAGAGAGCTGGTTACTGCGGCTCTCTGGACTGGCTTACTGGCCGGACTGTTACTTACCGCGATCCAACAAATTGAAGTCATTCCGACTTTACATAAGGCCGAAGTCTACGAAGAAATGGCCACCGCCCTCACCCATAAAGACGACAGCCACCAAGCAAATGAATGGCGACCTGAAAACGGACTAAAACGGACTTTATTCACTGCAATGGCCAATATCAGTCTGGGCGTTGGTTTTGCCTTGCTGATGGGTTCGATTATGCTGGTTCGCGGGCGACCTGAGCAATGGCGCAACGGTTTACTGTGGGGATTGGCGGGGTATCTTAGTATTTTCGTCGCACCTTCGCTCGGTTTGCCGCCTGAAGTTCCCGGCACGGCTGCTGCCAATCTTGAAGACAGGCAAACCTGGTGGTTATTAACGGTACTTGATACCGGCTTTGGCTTGTGGTTACTGGCTTTTGCCAAAACCCGAACCAATCAATTTTTTGGTGCCGTATTACTTTTCGCCCCCCACTTGATAGGCGCGCCCCAACCCGAAGTACATAGCAGTGCTGCTCCGACCGAGCTAGTCAAAACATTTATAACCGCTACCGCTTACGCCAATGCCATTTTTTGGCTGGCAATAGGTGGCTTGATGGGCCGTTTTTATAAAAAGCATTAATGAGAACTCATACTAAACATGTGCTGATGTGCACAGGTATCCGCTGCTCTGAAAACAATTCAAACGCGACGACGCTATTTGAACAGCTCGGGCAAAAAATTGATGCACGACCTCATCTTAAGGTAAAACGTACCCGTTCAAACTGTTTTGCCGTGTGCAAAAATGGCCCGATCGTAGTGGTTTATCCCGAAGGCGTTTGGTATTCCTGTAAAGATGAGCAGGTACTGGAACGTATTGTCAGCGAACATCTGGAACAGGATAACGAAGTTAGCGAACATATTTTCCACCGCCTGGGTTCTGGCGATGTTTGAACAACAGGCTTCTATCGCATTACTGACGCACGCACCTACCGATTTACTGGTATTGCAAAGCGCCCTGCTGCAAATGCCGGAAGGTTTTCCACAGCTCACTTCCCAGGTTTTACAGGAATTGGAAAGTGCTGAGCAGATGGTTGACTTGCTTGAACATCAGCTTGCTTCAGCCCGTATTATTGTCTTGCGAGTGCTTGGCCGTCCCGGTAGCGTTCCCGGCTTTGCCGAGTTGGTACGTTACTCAAAAAGCCACGGTCGCCACTTAATTGCCATCAGCGGCACTGGCGAGCCCGATGCAGAATTAGCGGCAGCGTCTACCGTAGCACCCGATGTGTTACATCAGGTTTCGAGTTATTTTCAGGCGGGTGGTAGTAGCAATATGACGCAACTTTTGCGTTATCTTTCTGATCATTTCCTGTTGACCGGCTATGGTTTTGAACCCGCTAGCGATTTGCCGGAACACGGCATTTATCATCCAGACCTCGCCCAAGATGCCACGATTGAAGACTGGCTGACGCTCCGGAAACCTGAACAAGCCAATATTGGCATCGTGTTTTATCGCGCCCACTGGCTGAGCGGCAACACGCGCTTTATCGACGCGTTGATTGAGCAACTGGAAAAGCTGAATCTCAATGTATTGCCCATTTTTACCTCGTCTTTGCGCATGGGCAATGAACACGGTTTACCGACGGCTTTACGTTATTTTTATGCCGAACACACGGCTCATATCGACGTACTAATCAACACCACCTCGTTTGCGATGGGTGAAATCACTGCCGGTGAGACGACGCCTGCGGGTTGGTCGGTATCTGTGCTTGAACAGCTTAATGTGCCGGTACTGCAAGCCATCACCAGCGGCATGATGCTAACACAATGGGAACAATCCCCGCGCGGACTAAATCCGCTGGATGCTGCCATGAACGTGGTCTTGCCGGAATTTGACGGACGCATCATTACCGTGCCGCTGTCGTTTAAAGCAAAAGCGTCTGGTCTGGCTAAAGAAGCCATCGAGTACGAACCGCTGAATGATCGGGTCGTGCGTATTGCCCAAATCGCGTCCCGTTTTGCCCGGCTTAAACGGTTAAGCAATGCTGATAAGCGTATCGCTTTTGTGTTTACCAATTCAAATAGCAAAGCCTCGCAAATCGGTAATGCTGTGGGTCTGGACGCGCCTGCATCATTGATGCATATTCTGCAAGCCCTGCAAGCCGACGGTTATGCGGTTGATACTTTACCGGAAAGTGGCACGGCACTGATCCATGAGCTGATTGATCGTTGCGGTTACGACAATACTTATTTGACTAGCGAGCAATTAGCACAAGCCGTTGGCCTCGTTTCATCCGCACAATACGAGTCATGGTTTGCCGATTTACCGCTTGAATTGCAACAAAAAATGATCGCGCAATGGGGCGCAGCACCCGGCGAGGCTTATGTGCATGACGGCCAGTTGTCGCTGGCCGGACTGGAATTTGGCAATACCTTTGTTGCCTTGCAACCGCCCCGTGGTTACGGCATGGACCCTGACGCGATTTATCACCAGCCCGATCTGCCGCCTACCCATCATTATTATGCGCTGTATCGCTGGTTGCGCGACGACTGGAAAGCCGATGCCATCGTGCATGTCGGCAAACATGGCACGCTGGAATGGCTCCCGGGCAAAGGCGTGGGCTTATCGGAACAGTGTTTTCCGGATGCCTTATTGTCCGACATGCCTTTGTTTTACCCGTTTATTATCAATGATCCCGGCGAAGGCGCCCAAGCCAAGCGACGCGGTCATGCCGTGGTTATCGATCATCTGACACCACCAATGACGACCGCTGATACTTATGGTGCGCTGGCACAATTAACCCAGTTGGTCGATGAATATTATCAGGTAGAAGTGCTTGACCCGGCCAAACTGCCGCTATTGCAACAACAAATCTGGGATCTGGTTAAACAGACCAATCTGGATGCCGATTTGCAGGCCAGACTGATACATCACGATCACGATCACGATCACGAGCATGAACACGAGCATGAGCATAATCACGAACACCACGAGCATCATCACTGTCATCACGGACATGATCATGATCATCACGAACATGAGCATAATCACGAAGAGGAATTACCAGAAGCCCTGACCAAAATGGCTGGTTCCGATGTCGCACATTTGATCGAAGACCTGGACGGCTATCTTTGTGAATTGGGTGCTGCACAAATCCGCGATGGTTTGCATATCCTTGGGCAGGCACCCAAGAATGAACAACTTACCGATATGCTTGTGTCCTTGACCCGCTTGCCAAATCAAACTATTCCCGGCTTGCCCATAGAAGTTGCAAGGCTATTCAATTTGGAAATGAATGACTTATTGGATCATCCGGGCAGACGCTTGGTTGTGGCTAATGTAGAGCTTGAAAGTCTGGCAGGACGAGCTTTGGCTACGCACGCCGATGCATTGGAAACTATTGAAGTATTATGCAAACGGTTATTTACTGAATTGCAGATACATGACTATGCGGAATCCGCTATTGAAAGTGTTATCTGCGAAATTGTTGGGTTACGGCTGGCGCCTAACCCAACCTACGAAACTGCTAATTACAGCACTATCAAACAAATTCTAAGTTTTGCCTGCCGCGACCTGGTGCCTAACCTGGCCCGCGCCACAGACGAAATAGATCATTTATTGCTGGGACTGGCTGGCGGCTATGTTCCCGCCGGTCCCAGCGGTTCCCCGACACGCGGTATGGCGCATATCCTGCCGACCGGACGAAACTTTTATTCCGTCGATCCGCGTAGCGTGCCTTCGCAATCGGCCTGGCGGGTCGGCCAGCAACTGGCTCATGAAGTGTTGTCGCGTTATGTCCGCGAAACCGATGCTTACCCTGAAAGCGTGGCTATCAGCATTTGGGGAACCAGCGCCATGCGCACCCACGGCGATGATGTCGCGCAAATTCTGGCGTTGCTGGGCGTGCGTCCGGTGTGGCAAGTTGAAAATCGGCAAGTCAGCGGCGTCGAAATCATTCCGCTTGAAGAATTAAAGCGTCCGCGCATTGATGTCACCACCCGTATCAGCGGTTTTTTTAGGGATGCTTTTCCGCAATTAATCGATCTAATCGATGATGCGGTTAACGCCGTTATTATTCTGGACGAACCGCTCACGCAAAATTTTGTACGTAAACATTATTTGGCGGAACTGGGCAACTGGATCGGCAAAGGCCTGACTGAAAAGGAAGCCCAATCACGCGCAGCTTTCCGTATTTTTGGCGCCAAACCCGGCAGTTACGGCGCTGGCATCTTGCCGTTGATTCAGGAAAAAAACTGGCAAACCGATGCCGACTTTGCCGAAGCCTATGTCAACTGGGGCGGCTATGCCTATGGGCGCAGCGAAACAGGCAAAGATGAGCGCGAGGCATTTCGTACCCGCTTGTCCGGCGTGCAGGTTGCCTTGCACAATCAGGATAACCGCGAACACGATATTTTTGACAGCGATGATTATCTGCAATTTCATGGCGGCATGATCGCGACCATCAGAGCGTTGACCGGTCAGCAACCCCGCAAATATTTCGGCGATAGCCATGATCCGTCACGAGCGCAAGTTCGGGACTTGAAAGAAGAGACTTTACGGGTGTTCCGTTCGCGCGTCGTCAATCCCAAATGGCTGGATAGCATTCGTCGCCACGGTTACAAAGGTGGACTGGAATTAACAGCGACGGTCGATTATTTATTCGGTTACGATGCCACGGCACAGGTGATGGACGACTGGATGTACGAACAAATCGCTGAAACCTACGCGCTGGATGCCACCATGCAACAATTTTTGCAAGAGGCTAATCCGTGGGCACAAAACGCCATTTCCGAACGTCTGTTAGAAGCTGCAAGCCGTGGCATGTGGGCGGAACCTAAACCGGAAACGCTTGACGCCTTGCAGACTTTATTTCTGCACAGTGAATCCCTGCTTGAGGAGCGCGGCGAAACCCCGCGTGGCGCGTAATGGATTCAGTGACTTTTCCTTTTGCGGCAATCGTCGAACAACCCCAACTCAAAACCGCGTTGTTATTATGCGCGGTTGATCCGTCACTGGGCGGCGTTTTGATACGCGGCGACAAAGGCACGGCTAAAAGCACTGCGGCCAGGGCGCTGACCGATATTCTGCCTCATATTAGCAGGGTACTTGGTTGCGCGTTCAATTGCGCGCCAAACAGTCCTTATCAGTGTTGCGAAATCTGTAATGCCGAACATTCCTCACCCCAAGCCAGTAGTGTTCCTTTTATCACCCTGCCGTTGGGCGCTACCGAAGACCGGGTTATCGGAACGCTGGATTTGGAACAGGCACTAAAAGGCGGTCAGCAAATATTTAAACCGGGCTTACTGGCGGCAGCCCATCGCGGCATACTTTATATCGACGAAGTCAATCTGCTGCCCGATCATCTGGTCGATGTACTGCTGGATGCTGCGGCGATGGGTGTTAATGCCGTGCAACGGGAAGGCCTGTCAGTTACCCACCCTGCCCGCTTCACTTTGATTGGTACAATGAATCTGGAAGAAGGCGATTTACGTCCGCAATTATTGGATCGCTTTGGCCTGATGGTTGAAGTAACGGCACCGCGCGACAAAACCCTGCGTTCTGAAGTGGTGCGCAGGCGTATCGCTTTTGAAGCCAATCCCGCGACTTATGCCGAAAAATGGCATCAACAGCAACAAATCTTGCGTAACCAGTTATTGCTTGCACAACAAATATTGCCGGTAGTCACGCTTGATGACACCCTACTGGATTTGATCAGCCATTTGTGTTGCGAATTTGAAGTCGCCAGTCTGCGTGCCGACATCGTCATGCATAAGGCAGCACGCGCTTTGGCGGCGCTTGAAGGCCGCTTACAGGTAAAACCGGACGATGTGCGCACAGCTGCGGAATTAGTGTTACCGCATCGTCGCAGACGCAAACCCTTCGAGCAACCGGGTCTGGATCGCGAGCAGCTTGACGAGTTAATGGAGCAGGCGTTACAGCCTCCTGATCAAAAGGAACTTGAAGCCAACAGTAATTCTGAACCTGAACAACAGCCTGAAAAGGATCAAGATCAAGCCCAAGAACAGCAGCAACAGCAGCAGATTTTTGCGGTTGCAGCGGCAAAGACCGTTCAGCGCATTGAGATCGATGCAGTCGCAAGCCGTTTTAAAACCGGAAAACGCAGCACCGCGACCAATACGCCTCAAGGCCGCGTATTACGGGCAGTCCCAAACCAGAATCCTGACAGTCTCGCCGTCGGTGCCACTTTGCGCAGTGCGGCACTCAAAGGAAGCGACAGCTTTCAAGTGACAAAATACGATCTGCATCAGCAAATCCGCGTTGGCAAGCAAGCCAATCTAATATTGTTTGTCGTCGATGCCTCCGGTTCCATGGCCGCGCAACGACGTATGGAAGCCGTCAAAGGCGCGGTTTTATCGTTGCTGACCGATGCTTACCAACAACGTGATGAAGTGGCGGTAATCAGTTTTCGCTGTAAATCCGCAGAACTGTTATTAGCACCCACCCGCAGCGTTGATCTTGCCGAACAAAACCTGCGCGAACTGCCTACCGGCGGTCGCACACCTTTGCCTCATGCGTTGTCGTTGGCTGTTGAAACCCTGGAAAAAACCAGCCTGACAGCTTTGCTGGTTTTGCTGAGCGATGGCAAGGCCAATATTCCGTTAAACCCTGGTCAAGATCCCTGGCAAGAATCCCTGAAGTTTGCGGGTTTACTTGCTGAACGCGGCATTCCCGCCTTGGTACTTGATACCGAAACCGGCTATCTACGTTTGGGCAAAGCCCGTCAATTGGCAAAAGCACTAGGTGCAGAATGTTTAACACTTGAGGATTTATCGGCAGAGAATCTGGCGTTGACGATAAGGGGTTGTATTAAATAATACAGATACTTGTCCAAAGCTGACCTTAGTTAGGAATGTTTTATTAAATTGCATAAAAACAAGACATAAGTTACGGAGTGGTAAAACTTAATCCCGTTTACCGCGCCGAGCACCGAAGCTTTTAACAGGATTAGCCCGCAGGGGCGCGGCAGGGATGCCGCGCGTTGCCAAAGGGACAGGAAGTCCCTTTGGCAACCTCCTGTTAAAAGCGAGGCGCGCAGGATGAAGCGGTAACCGGGTGGCCTTTCTTTTGGATACTTTTCTTTGGCCAGGCAAAGAAAAGTATCTCGCCCTCGGGTGCGAGAACCCGATTAAAAAAATCCGTCGCGATAGCGACACTAAAGCTAATTACAGACTCGCTGTGAAAACACATTTAAATCGCGAAAGTTGCGCCTCCTGACCTCGGTACATCTATAAACTTTTCGTTTTTTTCGTGAATAAAAACACCAATTAATAAGGAACCATTATGATTATCTGCTTAGGCGCCGGCCCTGGCGACGTTGCCTACCTGACCCAACGCGGCGCGGAACTAATCCGCAATGCCGATGTGATCGCCGGTTTTGATGCTGTGCTTAATGTCGTGGAAAGCCTTATTCCTGCTAGCGCACAAGTCGTTAAGATGAATTATCGCGATCAGACCGAACAATTGGCAGCGGTTGCCGTTGAGCATCATGCCGGCAAAAAATGTGTTGTAGTGTTTATGGGCGACATTCACTTCAGCGGCTTCCAGTATCTGGAACGCGTCGAACGGGCTTGCGGTCATCCTGTAGAAACCGTGCCGGGAATATCTTCTGCACAGATCCTCGCATCCCGAGCCAAAGTGTGTTTCGACGAAACCACGTTTATTACCTTTCATCGTCGTGGCGATCTTGAACCGTTTAAGCGGCATCTGGTACATGTCCTTCAGGATCAACGCAATGCGATCGTCATTCCGTGCCCCTGGGACGAGGCGCGCTCTTTTATGCCGCGCCATATTGCCACTTATCTCCTGGAACAGGGTATACCTGCCGGGCATCCAACCGAGGTTTGGGAGAACTTAACGCGCTCCGAAGCAGAATGGCATGGCACGCTCGCCGAATGTGCTGAGCAGATTTTCAGTGACATGAGCATTATGTTAATTCGTACCTGTCAACCGATGAGCAGCCAGATTGAACCACCTGTGGAGACGTTGCACAATGCAGATTGAACCTTTCGGCATAGTGGTCGCTGGTCACGGCAGTCGTGATCCCGATGCCATTAAAGAGTTTGAGCAACTGATTGATTTGATCAGACTGCGTGCGCCCAGGCATTTGGTCAGCCATGGTTATCTGGAATTTGCCAGTCCCACAATTGATCAGGCGATTACCACGCACATTGCGCAGAACGCCAAACAAGTGGTTATGGTGCCCGGCATCTTGCTGGCGGCGACCCATGCCAAAAATGATTTGCCCAGCGAATTGCTGACCTTTGCTCGTGAACACCCTGAAACCGATTTTCATTTTGGTGCGCCGTTGGGTTTGCATCCCTTGTTGCTGCAAGTCGTTCAGGAGCGCGTTATCGAAGCCGAAGCGACTTCCAAACAAAATATCCGTCGCGCAGATACCTGTCTGGTTGTGGTGGGTCGAGGCACAACCGATCCCGATGCCAATGGCGAAGTCGCCAAATTTGCACGGATGATCGAAGAAGGCATGGGCTTTGGCGCTTCTTACGTGTGTTATTCAGGCACGGCTAAACCGCTAATCACCGACGGCTTGCGTGCTGCGGCAAAACTGGGCTATGCGCGTTTGATCGTCATACCGTTTTTTCTGTTTGATGGCATTTTGGTCAAGCGCATTTATGAAGCCGCTGATGCCTTGCAGGAACGTGAACCGGGAATTGAAGTGCTTAAGGCCGGTTATCTTGGCGTTCATCCGAACGTAGCCGATGTACTGATTGCCAGAGCGCAAGAAGCCATCGAAGGTCGTGCGGAGATGAACTGCTCGCTGTGTAAATACCGGGTACAAATCGTCGGTTTTGAACAACAAGTCGGCGAACCGCAACAGCCACATCATCTTCAGGTACGCGGCTTGGCGGATAAAACCCTAGAAAATGGAACCACACCCGAATTTGCGCCTTATGTGCCACATCCGATAGAAGCCGAAAGTTTCCGGATTATCGCTGAAGGCCGCGACTGGTCTGTGTTTCCTGAAGCCCACTTAACAATCTTGCAGCGACTGGTGCATACCAGCGGTGATTTTAATGCGGTGGATGATATTTATTTTTCAGCGGGCGCGGTCGAAACCGGTATTCGTGCCCTGCTCCGTTGCAAACGGATAGTGACGGATGTGACTATGGTGCAAACCGGCTTGAAACGCGCATTGCTTGAACAACTGGGCGTTGAAACCTGGTGTGGGGTACATGATCGCGAAACCGCATTGATGGCGGAATCCCAGGGGATTACGCGTTCCGCAGCCGGTATTAGGCGAGCTTTTGAAAAGTTTGGCAACGATATTGTCCTGTCGATAGGCGATGCACCGACGGCGATTATGGAAACCACGCGCCTGATTAAAGAACAAGGCTGGCGTCCACAACTGGTGATTGGCTTACCGGTAGGTTTTGTTGGCACCCGCGAGTCGAAAGCAGAATTAAAACGCTGTCTGCAAGTGCCGCGCGTCACCAATACCGGCACCCGTGGCGGTTCTCCCTGGGCGGCATCGGTGGTTAATGGCTTGATGATTGATGCGGTTAACCAGCTTGCAAATTATAGGTAGGACGTGCTCTGTGCGGCTTGGATTTCTCTTTCCTACTCGATGCGTTTACTTGCTGAAACAATCGAACTTTAACATTGTAGGACGCAGCGCATCCTCACGGCATTACCACGCAGCGCGTGGGAACGAGAAAACTGGCCGTGTGCATAGAGACGAGAAAGTCTATTAATGAGCCGTTATTTAAACAACCTGGAACAAAGCGAGCTTATAGAGCTTGATCTTTCTGTTCTTGCCGCCAACGGTTTAAGACGCGGACGAACCACCGGAAGCTGTGCAACAGCAGCAGTAAAAGCTGCTCTGTATTTATTGTTACAGGGTGAACGACTTAATCAGGTGAACGTCACTTTACCGGACGGTAACCATTATCTACTAGTGCCCATTCAAGACTTGATTTGGATTAATCCAAAAACAGTCCGCGCCGAGGTATTAAAAGATGGCGGCGATGATCCGGATAACACCCATGGCGCCACTATTTTTGCTGAAGTCTGCAAAAATGATCTGGGTCAGCTACGTTTTTTTGCGGGAAAAGGCGTGGGCATTGCGACTCAGCCAGGCTTGCGCGTTGCCGTCGGTGAGCCTGCGATTAACCCGACGCCGCGCAAAATGATGCAGCAAGCCATCGCTGAAGTCTACGCTAGTAAAGTTGTTGGTTTCGATTTAACAATAGGTTGCGTCAACGGCGAAACAATTGCAAAAAAAACTTTTAATCCAAGGTTAGGCATCATCGGCGGTATTTCGATACTCGGTACTTCTGGTATCGTCGAGCCTTTATCACTGGCGTCGTGGATTGCCTCGATAGAAGTTTATGTGCGCGTGGCCTTGGGTAATGAGGCAACGAGTATCGCTTTGTTGCCCGGTAAGATTGGTCGGGTTTATGCCAGAGAAAAACTGGGTTTGCCGGCACAGCGCTTTGTGCAAATCGCTAATTTTTTGGGAGATGCGTTGGACTTTACGCAACTGGCCTTGACTGAACAACAACAGCAACTCGACGTATTATGGTTGCTGGGGCATCCGGGCAAGCTTGCCAAAGTGCTTGATGGTGTTTGGGATACCCACTCCAGCAAGAGTGACATGGCCATGACTGTAGTAGCAAGAATTGCCGCCGAACGAGGCTATAACCGTAGTGTGGTGCAAATGCTGGAGCAAGCTAATACGGTGGAAGCAGCCATAGATATCTTAAAGGATATTCCAAATAGCCAGGCTTTATGGACAGAAATTGAAAAGCGGATCGCCGGACTGGTTCATACCCAAGTCCCTGCTGCTCAACGGGTTGAGGTACGGCTATTTAATTTACAGGGGGATTGTTTGGGACAAAATCCTTAAAAGGCAATATCAAAGATATACTTTGAGCAGATACAAATGTAATTTTGACTCATGCACCATAACATGAATACTGCTTATGAATGTTGGGTTACGCTATCGCTAACCCAACATTCATTGGTTTTTTATTTATTAAAAATCCGCAATGATTAATTCTTATGGAATACATTAAGGACTAAAGGTTAAGACTAAAAAATGTAATTTTAGATTGATGTGTGGACTTTCCTACTTTAATCCTTCGTCTTAAAAATTTTAAACTCACTTGATATAAATAATTACGTGAAAAAAATGACTCAATCAGGTACGTTCTATGGCATCGGCGTTGGGCCCGGGCCATCGGGATTTATTCCTTTGGCCGCCGTTGAAGTTTTGCAAAAGGTCGATCTTATTTATGCGCCGCGTGCGCACAGATCGGATATTTCAGTGGCTTTGCAATGCTTGGAAGGCATTAACATCGATCCAAAACGGGTACGGGAAATCGAATTCACGATGGACACTGATCGTACCGTGCTAAGCGAGCATTACGCAGAACTGGCCAAAACCATTGCCGTAGAATTATTTGCAGGACAAAATGTCGCGTATTTAACCATCGGCGACAGTCTTACCTATTCAACCTATGGCTATTTACTGGCGGCTTTGCGTGATTATTTCCCGGAACTTGCGCATCGCACATTTCCGGGTATCAGCAGCTATGCAGCAGCGGCCTCGGCAATGAGTTGGCCTTTGGGCGTCGGCAAGGAACGCACCCTGATTTTGCCCTGTCCAGAAGATGCTACAGCTTTGCAGCGCGACATAGAAAGCCATGACATTGTGGTACTGATGAAGATTGGCGCACGCCTGCCCTGGGTGTTGGCTTTGCTGCGTGAGATGGGTATCGCCGAACATTGCGCTTTTGCCCGTCGCATTGGTTTGCAGGACGAACTGATGGCTGATGGCGTCAATGATTTATGCGCTACCGCAGCGATGGGTTATCTCGCTACTTTATTAATTCGCAAAACACCTCAAGAGAAAAGACACGCATGAAAGTTTATTTTATCGGCGCCGGCCCTGGTGCTGCAGATTTGATTACCTTACGCGGTGCCAATATCCTGGGCCGTGTAAACATGGTGCTGTATGCCGGATCTCTGGTACCGACCGCCATGTTGAAGCATTGCAAAGCAGATGCTGAACTCATTGATACCGCCGAACTCGACCTTGAGCAACAGGAAGCCTGCTATCGTCGTGCCCAGGAAGGTGATTATGATGTTGCGCGCTTGCATTCCGGTGACCCGGCCATTTACGGTGCCACGGCTGAGCAGATGCGCAGACTGGAAGCGCTCGGCATTGATTACGATATTGTGCCCGGCGTGTCTTCGTTCAGTGCGGCAGCAGCTTCCATCAAAGCAGAACTGACCAAGCCTGAAGTTTCGCAAAGCATTATTTTGACACGTGTTTCCGGACGCGCGTCTGCGGTTCCGGAACTGGAGTCGATTGCGCGACTGGCAGAACATCAGGCGACCATGTGCATTTTCCTGTCAGGGCCGCATTTAAAAAAAATAGTGGCTGATCTGCAATTGCATTACCCAAAAGACACGCCAGTTGCGCTGGTTTATCGCGCAACCTGGCCGGAAGAACGATCTTATCAGGGCACGTTGGGTAGTGTGCTTGAAGAAACCAAAAAATCAGAGTGGAATTTGACTACCATGATGCTGGTGGGTAAAGCCTTGGGGTCTGATGCACAAACTGAGTCGAGTTTATATTCCAAAGACTTTACGCATATTTTTCGGGTCGTGAAAAAAGAAAAAATTACAACATGATTGATTGCGGCATCTGGCTGGTTCGCCCGGAAAGTGAAACTCTGGCTTTAGTGCTACAAGCGGAAATGGGTGGTGAACTATACCGTCCCTGGTTAACTACCAGCACCAGCCAGAAAGCACAATTTGCAGCCGCTTACCGCAACCATGCCCAGTGGATTATGCTTGCAGCCAGTGGTATCGCGGTGCGTTTTCTTGAGGGGTTAATTGACGACAAACATAGCGATCCGGCTGTTGTGGTACTTGATGAAGCAGCACGTTTCGCTATTTCTTTGTTGGCTGGTCACGAAGGCGGCGCCAATAACCTGGCTTACCGGGTTGCCGAGGTAACGGGAGCAACACCAGTGATTACTACGGCAACCGAAGCCTTGAAACCTTTGGTGGTTGGTATCGGTTGTCGCAAAAACGTAACTTGCGAGCAAATCGCTGCCGCCATAAATAAAGCCTTAGGCGAACGCTCGTTAAACGAAGTGCGGGAAATCATCACTATAGATTTAAAAGCGAAGGAAACTGGTTTGCTTGAGTTTTGTGAACTACACGGAGTGCCACTTCGGATATTGGCCAGCGCAACGGTTGCGGCACGGCCTTGGGTAACAAAAGCCTCGGATTGGGTGCAACAAAAGGTCGGTTTGCCGGGGGTATGCGAGCCTTGTGCGTTAATTGCCAGTCCGCGCGGTAAGTTGATTGTGCCTAAACTTGCGTTAAACGGCGTTGCTGTTGCGGTCGTAGAAGACCAGCAGTGGATCGTTCAAAGTCAGCTTTGGCGATTGAACTAACAAATAATAAATGGATAAAAGAATGAAAGGTGTTTTAAATTTGGTTTCGGTAGGCCCCGGCTTTAGCGATTTGATAGTTCCCCGCGCGGAAGCGGCGTTGCGGGACAGCGATGTTATTGTCGCTTATGATCTTTACTTGCGCTGGATTGAACCCTGGATAGCCGACAAGGAAATACACACGCCACCCTTAACACAAGAACGTGAGCGCGCTTTATTGGCGATAGAAAAAGCTAGGGCCGGCGCAAAGGTTGCGTTGATTTCCAGTGGAGACATCGGTATTTATGCGATGGCAGCATTGGCGTTTGATGAAATGCGCGAAGACGATGACTATGAAGTAAATGTCATTCCGGGCATTACTTCTGCCAATGCCTGCGCGTCCTTATTGGGTTCACCCTTGTCACACGACTTTGCCACGCTCAGTTTGTCTGATCTTTTATGTCCCTGGGACTGGATAGAGCAACGCGGTAGCCACATCGCCCAGGCCGATCTGGCCTGTGTGTTGTATAACGTACAAAGCGCCGGTCGACAGGAAGGCGTGTACCGTATTCTTAATATAATGCTCGAAGGAAAATCACCAACAACCTTGTGCGGCGTGGTGCGCAATGCCTATCGACCCGGTCAGGAAGTGAGTATTCATACTCTGGCAGAACTGCCGTCTTTACAGTTTGATATGCTGACCACCATCGTAATCGGCAATCGCTTTACCCAGCGCAAACGCGGCTATATTTTTACGCCACGCGGTTACAATAACTGGGACATGCCTGCCGAAAAAACTGAAACCACACAATTACCCAATCAGGCACTGTGGATGTTTTCCGGTACCAGCGATGGCAACGCCCTGGCTAATGACCTGGCACAACTTGGTTACCCGGTGGTAGTTTCCGCCGCGACGGAATACGGTGGCGAAGTTGCCGCCCAACATTGCAGCGGTGTGGCGGTCTGGGCAGGTCATCAAGGCGTTGAAGCACAAAGACAAGCATTAAGCCAACATCAGGCACAGGTCATAGTTGACGCGACGCATCCTTATGCTAACCTGATTTCGGAACAATTGATGGGCTTGGCAAAAAATCTGGCTATTCCTTATCTGCGCTATGAACGACCCAGTTCCCTGGGATGTGCTGAACAAAATGAAGCGCATCATCAGTCAGCACTTCCTGGCTATACTTTAGAGCAAACTGCCACTCAAGCCATTTTCCTCGGCTCCCGTATTTTTCTTACCACGGGTTCCAAGGATTTGGGCAGATTTCTGTCTGCTCCGGGTGCCAAAGACCGCGAATGGTTTGTCCGCCTGACGCCTGAACCTGAGTTTATCCAAAGAGCGATTGATCTGGGCATACCGCGCAGTCATATTTGTGCCATGCAAGGACCGTTTTCTGAAGCGTTCAACACTGCTTTGTGGCGCGATTTAAAAATCGATTGTGTCATTAGCAAAGATTCTGGTGAAGCGGGCGGTTTTCAAGCCAAAGTCGCAGCGACACAGGCACTTAATATTCCCTTGCTGGTCATCAAACGTCCGGAGCTTGCTTATCCGTTCATTACTTCTAGCAACGATGAGGTAATAAAGCAATTACAGGCCTGGAATATTACTGCATGATTCCAGTCACCATCGTTACCGGTTTTCTCGGTTCCGGTAAAACCACGTTATTAAGCAGCCTGATTAAAACCCGACAAAACCGTCGCTTGGCTTTGTTGATTAACGAGTTTGGCGAAGTGTCCATTGATGGCGCCTTGATTCGTAAAAGCGCTGAAGGCACTGACCATATAAGGATTCACGATTTTGCTTATGGTTTGATTGCCTATGGCGATGATGAACATTTTATTCCTACATTAAAGGCGATAGCTGATCGTAGCGCCAGTGTTGATCATGTGTTGATAGAAACTTCTGGGCTGGCCCTGCCGACAGCCATTATGGAATTGTTACAATCACCCGAACTTGCTAATGATTTTATCCTGGATGCCACGCTGGCCGTTGTTGATACGCCGTTATTGCTGTCCAACCAGTTTGATCGTGAATTGATTGCTACTAGTCCCAAAGCAGCCATTGCGGAATCCGTCGCCAGCCTGTTTGAGCAACAACTCGAATATGCCGATGTCGTTGTTCTGAATAAAATCGACACGCTAAATGAAGAGGATTTATTACTCGCCGAACAACGGGTTCGTGACCGTGCGCCTAACGTGCGTTTCTTGGAATTGGCGTTTAATGCGCAATTAGATATTCGCCTTGCCCTTGGCTTACGCTTGCACCAAGCGACTTTCATCCTGCACAATCACCGTGTCAGCTTGCCGAATGCCGATACGCCTACCTTAAGTAGTCATCAACGATTGGATGGCCATGCGCATTCGGGTTTCGCAGGTCACAGTCACGGCTTGGCAACCCATAAACATTTCCATGAGCAGGATCCAGGCTGGCTGTCGATTGTATTGCGTAGCTCAGAATTGCAACAAGCAGAAACGCTTAAACAGGCGTTAATCGAAGTGGCCAAAGCAGAGCCCTTATTGCGGAGCAAAGGTTTTATTTTAACGGATGATCCCGATCTAACGATTTTGGTACAAGCGGTTCGAACGCGTGTAGTGATAACGTCCCAAATTAGGCAACAAGCCGCTGACAAATCGGAACTGGTTTTTATTGGCTATCATTTGAATCGTATCAACGTGGCTGCACAGTTGTCCAAATTGACTGACACAGTCTGGAAATAACTTAAACTCTGTAAATGAAAGTTCAAAAAGCTTATTGCCCTGCCCTATTCCTCAGCGCACCGGGTTCCAATCACGGCAAAACTACGATAACCGCCGCACTTGCCCGTTACCATGTATCTCAGGGACGAATGGTCAGAGTATTTAAAGCCGGCCCCGATTTTCTTGATCCGATGATACTTGAACAGGCTTGTGGTCAGCCGGTGTATCAGCTTGATCTTTGGATGATGGGCGAAAACGAATGCAGACGTTTACTTTATCAAGCGGCGCTTGAAGCAGATTTAATCCTGATTGAAGGCGTCATGGGTTTATTCGATGGCGAGCCTTGCTGCGCCGATCTTGCTGAGCTTTTCTCGGTGCCTGTAATGGCAGTGATTAATGCAACCGGAACCGCGCAAACGTTCGGCGCAGTTGCTTTTGGGCTTGCCAATTATCGACCCGGATTGAGGTTTGCCGGTGTCTTAGCCAATAACGTCGCCAGTCCACGACATAATGACATGCTTAAACAGGGCATACCTGCTGATATACTTTATTTTGGCGGTATTGCTCGCGATACTCAGTTTGTGTTGCCAGAACGGCATTTAGGATTGGTCCAGGCTGAAGAAGTCAGCGATCTGGATTCGCGCATCACAGCGACTGCCGAAGCACTTGCCTTAACCGGTTTAGTGAACTTGCCGGAAGCGGTTGAATTTACTTCTCAACAATCGGAACCACTGCCAAAATTGCTTGCCAGTATCCGCATTGGTATTGCCCGCGACGCTGCTTTTTCATTTATTTATACTGCCAATCTGGAAATATTAGAGGCAATGGGAGCAACATTATGCTTCTTTTCGCCGCTTGCAGATAGCGCACTGCCTGAGGTTGACAGTATTTATCTGCCTGGCGGCTATCCTGAACTGCATCTACAAACTCTGCAAGAAAATCTGGCGATGAAAGCCGAGTTGCGAACTCATTTTGAGCTTGGAACGCCACTCTATGCAGAATGCGGTGGAATGTTGTATTTACTCGAATCGCTTACCGATACGGCAGGACTTCGGGGCGATATGGTCGGGTTGTTACCGGGTTGTGCTGTCATGCAAAACCGGTTAAAAGGTTTGGGTTATCAATCAGCCCCGATGCCCGGTGGCTTGCTGCGTGGTCATACTTTCCATCATTCCTTGATAGACACTCCACTTCTTCCCATTGCCTATGGTGAACGTTTGCACAAGACATCAGCAGGCGAAGCCATTTATAAGCTAAACAACTTAACCGCCAGCTATTTACATTGTAATTTTTCTTCAAATCCACAGGCGGCAGCGCAATTATTTTTGCCGTAAAAATACTGAACTTCAGGCATCAATATTAATTGATTGCTTAACAGCCCTATAGGCTTTATTGGCATTTTCAGTATTTTCAGACTGTCTGATAATTTGCAGGGTAACAACAAAGTCCCCCGGAATCTTGGCAGGTAATCCACAGCCCTTTATTCTTAACTCTGAAGCTTGCTGAGATTTTGGAGGGATTCTTAAATCGACTATCCCATTTGGCGTAGGCACTTTGATTTGGGTACCTGATTTAGCTTCAAAAGGCGTAACTGATAAATCCATGCAAATATCGGTTTCAATGACCTTATAAAGTGGATGTCGGTTAAAAGCAATTTCCAGCACAAGATCACCGGCTTTACTCCCTTTCGATACCGATTGACCATGGCCAGATAACCTGATGGTTTGTCCCGGTTTAATACCTATTGGAATTTTAACATTCAGAAGTTCATGTTTAATTTCTGTTTTCCCTTGATCATCTATTTCTGGTTTAGTTAAATAAATATTGCATTCTGAGCCATGAATACTGTCTTCGAGATCAATATAAACTATTACATGACTGTCAGTACAAGGTTGGCGTCCATATTGACTCGGGTTCAAACCGAAAAGCTTACCCAAAAAATACCTTAAACTATCGCCATTGACTTGAAATTGCTTACCTTGAATGTCGTACTTGGCTCTTTTTTGAGGATCAATTAATATTTGGTAAGCCTTTCTCAGTTCTTTAAATTTTGCTTCAGCCTGGGGATCTTTGCTAATATCGGGATGATATTTATGGGCCAGTTTATGATAGGCGCACCTCACTTCATCTTGAGAGACGTCTTCTGACAAACCCATGATCTGGTAGTAATATTTATAACTCATGTCAAATTTGCCCTTAATATCAACAAATTGATTACATACAAATATCTGGTAGTCTGCTGTAGTTACGCTAATGGTCAGAAATTAATCGGATAAGTTTCACCTAAATCTGTCCATATTACCGGGTAATGCATTGATTTTTGTTTCTTTAAAAACTATTTATTTAAAGCCCACTTAAAAAATTTGGTTATGGCAATTAAAGTACAATAAGAATAAAAATGATAGCAATTTTTCGTCATAAATTGAAAAATGTGATAGTTGTATCTTAATTTTATTTTCGTTGAATCTCTTATTAAAACATTTTAGGCAAATAAAAACCATTCATCACTAAAAAAACAACAATAATTATTTATAACAATTACTTACAAAGCAATCCTCCGTTGCAAACTTTAATGCTTCAAAAATAGAAAACAAGTCTTTCTACACGATAAGCATAATTTTTTTAATATAAAAACAGACGAAATTGCATTTATCAATACTACTGAATCAACCCGAACGGATACATTCATATTAAACACCTTTAAGCCGAAATATCAATTTTGTTACAGTGTAAACAATACAAGATTCAAGTCATAAACCCAGACAGAATGCAGGCTACAGAACCACTACGTCAGACAATATGTAACTTCTGATTAAGCTCCCTGTATCAAAAATATTACAGTCATTCCATAGAGTTCCTGATAATTGCCAGCCAAGTGTCTCAAATATCTTACACATGCGCTTTTACCCTGCATCTTATTTTCCCAAAAAAAAATATTTTTATTTTATAAACAACAAGTTATTAAAAATGGCCCTGTTATTGCTTATATAAACTAAAACCAGATCATTTAGATCTGAAAATTAAAAAATCTAATCTTGGAAATCATTATGAAACAGTTAGCTTTATCTACAGTACGCTCATTAAGCAATTCAGCCAAATTTTCTGCCCATGTTCGTCCCAGACGCAAACCCTTTGTATCCAATTGCAAAAAATTATCCTGCGATTAATTCCTTCAGGTTCATTAGCCAGACTCACCACAAATATCATAATATTTATACGTTAAGGAATTACTGATGAATTAATGTCGATACGCCTTTGATCTGAACATACACAGCCATACCAACCTTCAAATCCAGTAATAATGCCGACTTACGGGTGATATGGGCAAGCAGCACCTGACTGGCAACTTGAAGCCTGATCAGACTCTGACCGCCATGAGCATCTGCAATTTCAACTATAGTCGCTGGCAATACGTTGAGTATACTGGTAGCAACCGGCGCCTCAAGAGCGATACTGACATCACGGGCGTAAATCTGTACCCGCAGAGGCGTTCCAATTTTGGCCTCAACTGCGGGAAGGCTCAGCGATCCTCCGGAAAAAATGACGCGGGTCAGATGATAACTGGGTTCATGTTCCGCTATAGCCACCAGCCAAACTGTGGAAGCATCCTGCTCTTGTGCCTGCGCAACATCAAGACGGTTTTGCGTCTCTGACAACGCCCCCGAAGCCAGGACACGTCCATTCTCAAGAATCACCAGTGTATCCGCCAATTGCGCAACTTCCTGTTGCGAATGGGTAACATACAAAACAGGAATATCCAATTGCTGATGTAAACGACTTAAATAAGGCAGAATTTCCTGCTTGCGTTTTGAATCCAGCGATGCCAACGGTTCGTCCATTAACAGGATTTGCGGCTTGACTGCCAGTGCTCTGGCGATGGCTACACGTTGCCGTTCACCGCCAGACAGGCGTTCCGGCATACGCTCCATTAATTGCCCAATGCCAAGTAATTCAACCGTTTGCTTAAGAGCTGCAAGGTCCGGTTTTTTGGTAATGCGCTTCAAACCGTACTGCAAATTATCGCGAACCGACAAATGCGGAAACAGATTAGCCTCCTGAAAAACATAGCCTAGCGGCCTTTTATAGGTCGGCAGAAATACACCCTGCTTACTATCCTGCCAGACAACACCATTGATTTCCAGATAGCCATTACTTGGCTGTTGCAGTCCGGCGATGCAGCGTAGCAAAGTTGTTTTACCCGAACCTGATTGGCCAAACAAAACAGTAATGCCGGTCCCGGGCAATATTAAATCAATCTCTAAATTAAACTCCCCATAATCGAGTTGAAAGCTGGCCCGGATTTCGTTCATTTAAACGGGTGCGCGACAGGCTGTGATTTTAAGGTGGTATACATCACCAACAAGACACTAAAGGAAAACAACAACAGACACCCGGCCAGCCAGTGAGCTTCTGCATATTCCAACGCTTCGACATGATTGTAGATTTGTACCGATACCACCCGCGTTTCATCGGGGATATTGCCGCCCACCATCAGTACCACGCCAAACTCACCGACAGTATGGGTAAAACCCAAAATCGCAGCGGTTAAAAATCCCGGTTTGGCCAACGGCACCACAATAGTGAAAAATGTATCGGAAGGACTGGCGCGCAAGGTTGCCGCGGCTTCCAGAGCTTGTTCACCAATCATCGAAAAAGCGGCTTGCAGAGGCTGCACCACAAATGGCAAGGAGTATAAGACTGAGGCGACAATCAGACCGGAAAAAGTGAACGGCAAGGTTCCCAAACCCAGCCAGGCAGTGAATTTACCGATGACTCCGGCTGGCCCCATAAGCACCAGCAGATAGAAGCCTAACACCGTAGGTGGCAATACCAGGGGCAAGGCAACAATGGCATTAATGAGGGCTTTCCAGGAACATTGAGTTCGGGAAAGCCACCAGGCTAGCGGGGTGCCAAGCAGTAACATTAACGTGGTGGCTATTGCCGCCACTTTGAAGGTTAAAATTAATGTATCAAGATCGGCGGAACTTACCATGAGTTCTTTACTATTATTTAGCTAAATCGTAGCCATATTTTTTTATGATTGCCAAAGCCGGAGCTGACTTTAAATAGCTTAACAAGGCAATCGCGGCAGGATTTTCGGCGCCTTTTTTAAGTAACACCGCACCTTGTCTAATGGGCGCATAGTCAGTTTCCGGAACAATCCAGCCGGAACCGGAATTGATTTTGCCATTTTCACTAACTTGCGACAACGCTACAAAACCCAATTCGGCATTACTGGTACTGATAAATTGATAAGTTTGCGCAATGTTCTCACCCTGAACAAACAAAGGCTGTATTTTCTCGAACAAACCTATTTTTTTTAGCACTTCAATCGCCGCAACACCGTAAGGCGCGAGCTTGGGATCAGCCAAGGCCAAATGCTTAAAACCGCCTGTTACCAAAATTTCACCCTGATCATCAACAAAATCTGGCGTAGCAGACCATAAAACCAGTCGGCCTAGCGCGTAGATAAAACGACTGCTGGGTAAAGCCAAGCCCGCTTTCTCTAAGGTCTCCAGCCCTTTTTCATCAGCTGACAAGAACACTTCAAAAGGCCCGCCATTTTCAATTTGCGAGACAAATTTTCCTGAAGAACCAAACGATAATTTAGCGGTATGTACCGTCGCTTTTTCAAACTCGGTAGCTATTTCGGTCATGGGCTTGCTGAAATTGGCGGCGACTGCGACTAAACTAGTTGCCGCAAAACTGAATTGACTCTGCGTCAGCAACACTATCGTTAAAGATAAATGTAATGAAATATTTTTAAACATAAAAATTTTCCTTTCAAAGTTTACTGGCGTTAGGTTTTATCGAGGTTGTGTTATTCGTTGATATCCCTGTGCCATACAAAGATAAGCGTTTGTTATCTCTGTATGGAAACCGATTTATATTGTGTTAAAACCGAAGCTGGCTTTGTACATAGAAATAATTGGTGTCAGCGCCTGGTGTAGTGCTTGTGCCGTTTGCTGTTACAGAAGGAATAGCTGATTTAGCAAATTGCCCTTTGAATAAATGAAACCAGCCTACGTCAAAGTTTAAACTGCTGTTATAGTTGTAACGACTTGAAACTCCGAGTTGATCACCGACATAGCTACCGCTGGTTCCGTTTGTGTTTCCCTTTAAACCGGGAGCAGTACCTGACGAACAAGAGGAGCCACCCCAACAATCACCCGCAGACGCCAACCAGATTAAGCGTTGTTGTATGGAAACCGTCAGATCTGAACGGGGCGCGAAATTAAGCCGATACCCCGGTGAGTTGATGTTACTCCGCTGAAAGGCTGAATAGATACCGGAAGAGCCAAAGTCGATATCTGACGCTGCATAAAGCGGATCGAAGCGGCCATCGGTTGCGCCGGAGGCGTATGATTTACTGTTTTTACTGCCACTGGCCCAATCATATTCCAACAGAAAGCGCGGAGACATGGGGAGATCGAAGCTATAACCCGCTTCAATATGCTCAGACCAAGCTTGGTGGTTCTGTTGTTGGGTGCTTGATTTAGTGTCATATTGCACAGTACCAAACTGCCCCATGCCTTCTGCCACAAAATCGAAACTACCTTTTTTAGGCTTTATATAGAACCGCAGGCCCGGTGTGAAATAATGCCGGTTACGGGTTGGATTCAGTTTGCTGTCACCTTCGTCCAGATTGTAGAGATACAACTCGGCATTGATATTTTTGACCAGGTTATAACCTTCCAAAATCCCCCCGGAAAGCCAGGTTTGAGTATCTTCTTCATCCCATTGTTCATTACCTTTAACCAACAAATTGGGATCTTTTGTGACAGAATTATAATTAGGATAACGGTTGACCGGCATGGTAGCAAAGGTATTAAATTGCCATTTATCATAATCCAGCACTCTGATTCGGACACCGGTAAAACTATTAACAGCGTTGCGATAAACAGGTCTGGACACCAATCTGCGGCTACCCAGATCCATGGTTTGACGTCCAACTTTAACTTCCAGACCGCGCCCACTAAAGAACGCATTTTGATCGGCCCAGGATATATAACCTTGTGTAAAGTCAGCAGTATCAACCATGGTGTTATTAGGTGGATTCGGGGTGTTATTGGTGTTCGCTGTACTGCTTGTATTCACATCCGAACCCAGTGCTCGCGCGTCCATGAATTCTGCGGCAAACCGGAATTTGCCCAATTTGGCCTGTATCCATAGATCGGTTTGCAGGGCAATTTGCTGGTCTCCGCCGCCTGCTGTAGGGGCCGGAGATGGTTGACTTGCCTTAAAGGTATCACTCAGGGACTCATAGCGTGACCTTTGTTCAAGGCCGACAGTAAGCCAATCAGGCAAGCCTAAAGTATCATGTAAATTCCAGACGGGTTTTTCATAACTATTGCCCAACAGCGCATCATCCATTAAAGAATTATAGGCAGTCATCGGCACTTTGCTATAATTTGGCTTCGGTTCAGCCGCATGGACTGGGACAGCAGATAGACCCAAGTAAAGACCACATGAGACCATTAAACCCAAAGTCTGTTTGAGAATAGCGAAGAGAAGATATTTTCTAAACATTATTGATTACCTATATTGATGATTAAGCAACGTAGATCAGCACTGCTGCCAATCAACAAAAGATTTATTATAAAAATTGAAAAATGTAACTCAGGGATATTTTAGTTTGATATAGATGAATACAAATAAAGAAATATAAAATAACTTAACAATCATTAAAAATACAAGTATGAACGTGTTGCACGAACAATCAGCTAGCGACAGCCAAAATGACAGCGCCGGCCTTAAAAACAGCGGTCGCCGGCTGATCTTTATGTAAACCCAAGGTTTCAACACTATCATTGGTAACAGTAGCGGTAACTTGTTCGCCACCCTTTAATTCAATATTAATTTCTGTATTCACTGCCCCCGCTTTAACCTGAGTGACAATGCCTTGCAATTGATTGCGCGCTGAAAGCCGATAGCCGCCAAAATCAGTAACGATAATAATCTGTGGAGTCTTAACCAAAGCGATAACATTCAGGCCCACTTTAATCTCAAGTGATTCGACCGAACCTTTGGTAATAGAAGCAACGATAGTTTCGCCACCTTTCAAGCCAATATGAACTTCAGCATTCACTGTACCGATACGAATTTTATTAACAATACCTGAGAATTGATTGCGTGCACTTGCTTTCATATTAAATCCCCTGATTTTTTGAATGTAGTTTCATAGTACTCCATCTGATGGTAAAAAATACAAAATAAAACTCAACTCCAGTATAATCCATTATGTACTTTAGTATATAATGGATTTTGAAAACACTTAGTTGCCAACAAAGAAACTATCGTACTTTTAAAACCAACTATTTCAAATAACCATGCCGAAACAAAAGAATACCCTTAAAGCTCCCAACTGGGTTGAAGGTGAACTGCGCCTCGCAGGTGCCTTGGATAGCCGAATAATTGGTTTACTCAGGGCTATCAATCAGACTGGCTCGCTTAATAAGGCTGCCAAGCAAATGGGACTTAGCTATAAAGGTGCCTGGCAAATTATCGAAAGAGCCAACAACGGATCACCCAAAGCCTTGGTAATTACTGTTACTGGCGGTAGTAAAGGTGGTGGCACTTGTCTTACCGAAGCGGGACGCTCCTTACTCGACCTGTTTACCGATCTGGAACAACAGCATCAGCGATTTCTTGATCAAGTAAACCGAAAGCTCTCTGAAAACTTAGATACGGTTTTGCTTTTACAGCGCCTGGTAGTTAAAACAAGTGCTAAAAACCAAATCTTTGGCAAAGTGACTTCAATTGAACTGGGCGCAGTCTATGCCGAAGTAACCGTCAACCTAAAAGGCGGCGAAAAAATCATTAGCAGTATCAGTTTAACTTCGCTTAGTGAACTGGGATTAAAGGTCGACTCCGACGCGGTATTATTAATTAACAGTGTCGATATCATGTTAATTATCGATTCTGAACCCACAAAAATTTCAGCTCGAAATCGTTTGTCTTGCAGCATCATTCGCGTCCAAGAAGATGCAGTAAATGCGGAAGTCATTGTCTTACTCCCCGGCGGTGTAACACTGGTCGCCATGATTACGCAACAAAGCGCACAAACTATGGAGCTTATACCCGGCAAACCTGCATGGGCACTATTTAAATCCAACGCTCCCATTATAGGGTGCATACCTGCAATAAACTCAATCTGCTAAAAGCATTTCGAGTGAGCTACTGCATACTCACACAGCCGGTGCCATAATCGCCGATTGAAAGTCCGAAGCCGTGCATACGCAAGCTTGCAATACTAAAAATTTTATAACACAACGTGTTATTATTAAATTGATATTTATTGTAAATGTTAAATATGGGTTAGGTAGATAAATACAATCACTGCTACATATTGTTTTTCTTTTGACATTATGTAATCAGTTTTATCGGTAGATAAAATGTACAAATTAACGATTGAAGACAATACTTATATTTGCCAACCAGACGAGACTGTGCTCGACGCATTACTACGCGAAAATGTTAATATTTCATACTCCTGTAAAAAAGGCACCTGTCATAGCTGCATGGTGCAAAGCCCCGATATGCTTCCTCCGCAAGTCGCTCAGACTGGTTTAAAAAATACCCTCAAAAAACGCAATCATTTCCTGGCTTGTTTATGCCATCCTGAACAAGACATGGTCATTAAACTGCCTGATCAATCAGAGTTTTATACCGACGGAACAGTTGTTGTTAACGAACTGCTTAATAGAAATACGTTGCTACTGATCATCGCTTTTAAAGATGCCTTCGAATTTAACGCTGGACAATTTGTTAATTTGCAGAGAGCCGGCGGATTAACGCGCAGCTATTCGATTGCCAATATTCCTCAAGAGTCCAATACCCTGGAGTTTCATATTCGTCGCTTGCCCAACGGCAAGTTCAGTGAATGGTTACATGAAGAACTCATGATAGGTGACACTATTGCCGTATCTGAACCGCGTGGACACTGTTTTTATCTGCCCGAAAGAAGCGAACAAGGTTTACTTCTGGTCGGAACGGGGACAGGTCTCGCACCACTGGCAGGCATTTTAACCGATGCATTAGCTCATGGTCATTCGGGCCCCATTTATTTATTTCATGGTAGTCGTGATATTGAGGATCTTTACCGAATTAATGAGATGCGGCAACTTGTTGAGCAACATGAAAATTTCCATTACGTGCCCTGTCTGTCAGGCAAATATATTCCTGAAGGTTATAGCCACGGACGTGTAAATGACATTGTCTTGGCGACGCTTCCGGAATTAAAAGGCTGGCGAGTGTTTCTCTGCGGTCATCCTGACATGGTTAAGCAAATGAAAACAATGACCTTTCTCAAGGGCGCTGCCTCAGCCGATATTTACGCCGACGCATTCTTGATCACACCAAGCTGAATCAATAAATCATCATGAATATTAAGCCGTTTTTTTATCTTATAACGGTTGATCCGATCAACTTAAGCCTCAAAGTCAAGCTCATTTCTGTTGTGTCGTGTTTCAGTGTCATCTTAATGACAGCCTGGATAACACAACAATTCAGTTCAAACTCTTCCTACCCGATTATCGTTGCCTCGATGGGTGCATCGGCGGTGATTTTATTTATCATGCCCACAAGTCCACTAGCACAGCCCTGGCCTCTGATCGGCGGGCAACTAGTATCAGCTGTAATTGGTGTGGCATGCGCTCAAGTCTTTTCCCATACCGTTTTCGCATCGGCTTGTGCAGTTGGCGGCAGTGTTCTGGCCATGCTATTGCTTAGATGTTTGCATCCACCTGGAGCAGCAACCGCACTGACACCAATTATGGCTGGCGCAACATCTTCACTCGATTATAATTTTGTATTACTACCAGTGGGCCTAAACGTCGTTATTATGTTGATAATGGCGGTTGTCATTAACCGCTGGCTATTGCGTTATGACTATCCTATTGTTCCTCGTCAGATTGAGGATAAAAAGCATCAATACAAAACAATTATTGAACCTTCCCAGCAAATCGGTATTTCAGAACATGATCTGGAACAAGCCCTGGAGAACATGGATATATTTATGGATGTCTCAACCGGAGATTTGAGTAAATTACTGACTGATGCCCAGTTACAAAGCTTTAAACGCTACAGCGGCAATATCACCTGTGCGGATATTATGGTTAAACATATACTGACAGTTGAATACGGAACGGAAGTTGAAGAGGCCTGGAGCATCATGCACAATGAAAAGCTTAAAGCCATGCCTGTGATTGACAGGGCCAGGCGCGTTATCGGTATCATTACTTGGAATGACTTTTTTAAATTCATTAACATGAATGCTAATGAATCTTTTCAAGAAAAGTTTCAGACGTTTATCCGCAGAACACCTGATATCTCAGCGACTAAGCCTGAGTCGGTCGGCCATATTATGACCTCATCGGTTAGTGTAATGCCGGAAAGTACTCATATCGCCGCGCTTATTCCACTGATGTCAAATCAAGGTTATCGACAAATTCCGATTGTAAATAATGAAAATCGTCTGGTGGGCATGGTCTATCAGGCTAATTTGATTGCAGCGCTTTATAACCGGCAAATAATAAAATTGATGCACCTTGGTGATACTGAACATATGTGATGTTATTGGTGTTTACTCATCATACGGTTCATGAAAGTGGCATTCATGCCACTCTCTCTCTTCATACATTTCATAAACCCTAGAATCACCAAAGCATTTCGTTTGAAGTCGATGGTCTATCAAAAACGCGAGCCATGGAAAATAAAGTAGAGCCAAGCGTTACATACAATTTTGACTTTAGGCTTGAGAACAACCTTATTTTGATTGTCCTGCTATATTTCTTAAGTAGAAGTAAAGTCTCAATCCATTAAAAAAGCGAATACTTTAGTGCAGATCATTTCCTCGACTATTCTATGACCAGCTCTGCCAGCGCGCCTTTGTCAATTGCACGAGTCAGACTATGATCAACAAGCAGGTATTTACCGGGAACTTCGGCAGTAAACTCGATCATGACTGCAGAACCGGGCGCTATGATTGTAGTTTGAACGTTTTTAAGTGGCGGATTCGTAATGGCTCCGTCTTGATACACGTTATCGAATATAGCGCCGATGATATGAAAATTAGACGCAATATGAGAACCAACGCCTACAAACAGACGGATTTTTTCACCAACTTTGGCTTTCAACGCACGCTCACCGCTGAGTGAGTTAACTCGACCATTGAATAAAAAATATTCAGGATGTTCATTTAACAGCTTTTCCTTACTGAAGGTTTGCAGTCCTTTATCGCCATATTTACCATTGGTGTAAAAATCGCCTTGCATCACGTAAAACTCACGATCGACTTTTGACAGACCTTGTTCCGGTTCCACCAGAATCATGCCATACATGCCATTGGCGATATGAGTTGGCACATGCGGACTTGCACAATGATAAATATAAATGCCCGGATGCTTAGCGTTAAAACTAAAACTTTTTTGTTCACCTTGAGCTACTTGCATTAATGGTGCGCCGCCACCAGGACCAACAACGGCATGCAAATCGATGGAATGAGCCGAATGACCTGCGGCAGCATGTTCAGACGAGGTGTGCTGACTATGGATTTCATGACCAACGCCTTGTTTACCGTGACTCAAATTTATTTCTATCTGATCGCCCGCTCTGGCTCTGATAAACGGCCCAGGTACTTTGCCGTTATAAGTCCAATATTGGTAAGTAACATCCGGCATCATTTCTGCGACCACTTCATCGCTATAAAGATCAATACTCACCCGTTGTGACTGCTTACGATTAAGCGGCGGAGGCAAGTCATCAGCTCGACGGCCTATTTCATCGGTATCTATTTTTGGCGCAGTGCTAGTTTCATTAGGCATAGGCATGGCATGATGCATTTCTTCACCTGAATGCGCGGACATTTCTTCGGCCGACATCGCTTTATGCTTTATTTTCTCTGTTTGAACTGCGTTGTATTTTTCGGCCATCGCCTTGTTCTTTGCTTCATCAGAGCAACCACTTACCAAGCTACTTAATGCTATAAAAACAACTGACAACCTATTAAAAATATTCATATATTTATCTCTAAAATAATCAAATTGCAAAGGAAAGTCAGATTAACTGACTTTCAAGATCAGCAGCCAGCGCTTCATATTTAGACCAAATGCTTTCGCTATCCAAGAACTCATCAGTCTCGGCATATTCTTTTAACAAAGAAGATTTAGCCGTATCAGAAAGTCCACGCTCCCCCATCGGATACAGAATGTTATCTTCCTTATAAATATGCTCTTTTAGAAGTCGAGCATACTGAACGCCATTGACCTCTAATTTATCGATATCGTTGGTGAGCAGGGCATTTTCCATATTCACTACCAATTCCCTGGCTTTACCGTGTTCATTTAACATTTGCGGAATCGGATTGCAGTGGGTCAGAACACCTGGCTCTTCAAGATAACGAAACAGAATATTTTCTTCTTTCGCATGATGAAATTCGTCAGCAAACTCATGGATAAACTGAATAAAGACGGGGGCTTTTTCAAACAACAAAGAAGACTCGCTGTTTTTAGAGCTGAGTTCAACATAGCGTTCCAATAAATCAACGTATTTTAAAATAAGTTGGTGTTCTTTCATTAAGTGCTCAGTTGCTAACATTAGATTTTTATCTCGTATAAATTTAGGTTGATCGGCTATGTATGCCTTGACGAAAATAAAATGGCAAAAACCTTAACGTCTTCGTACAACCTGATAGGGACGTGAGACGTAGCCTAGCGGTACACTCCAGACATGCACCAAGCGACTGAATGGAAATATCAAAAATAGAGTTTGCCCCAGAAACAAATGTACTTTGAAGAGCGTGCCAATCTCGCCGAGTTGCTCCGCCGCACCACTCCTAAAGGTTACGATGCGTTGCGCCCATTCCGACAGCAACAACATGTTCGCGCCATCATAATGATAAATGGAAATGGGCAAGGTCATCAGTCCCAACGCCAGCTGTACGCCGATTAACAACAGAATAAAAATATCCATGCGGCTACTGGTGGCACGAATTCGGGGATCGGTTAAACGGCGACGAATCAGAATCAGAATCCCTCTTAAACATACGCTGCCGAAAACGCCACCCGCTACAACAGCCAGTAGTTGTTTCGCCGATGTTGAAAGACCCAAAGCATGATAAACCGCAGGTGGCGTCAACAAGCCGACAAAATGCCCGACAAACAACAACAAAATGCCGATATGAAACAAATTACTGCCCAATCTTAATTCTTTCGCACGTAGAAATTGGCTGGAACCGGTGCGCCAGGTGTATTGATCACGATCATATCGCGCCAGACTGCCAATAAAAAATACACTGATCGCAATATAAGGGTAATAACCGAATAATAAGGTATTAAGATAATCCACGATTGACTCCTGCTATAAAGAACGATTTTGCGCGGCTTTAAACTGCTCGCGCGGCGTAATGGTAATTGGAATGACGGAAGCTGCCTGGCTTTTACATACATCTTCTGCTCCCATAAAACTGACGGCTTCTTCTTCCCAGATTTCATCCATGTTAACAAGAGTTTGATCCTCGCCTTCGGTTGCTGCTTGTCGCCTGATTTCATCCAGCGCATCAGGTTCGCCTGCAAAACCGGACAGCGCATCAAAAATGGCGCTAAACACGCTGCCGCGTTCGGTTAAACGTGCGCCCAGTAAACTTAACACCGGCATCGAATCGCGCAACAACTGTACCGCTTCAGCCGGTTCCTGTTGCGACAGAAACTCCAGAAATAACGGGATGTAATCCGGCAGTTCATGCGTAGACATTTCAAAACCATGCGCTTCGTACATTTGTAACAGATTAACCATGGCTTGACCGCGGTCACGGGATTCACCGTGGACATGTTCAAAAATATGTAGCGACAAAAACCTTCCCCGGTCGAATAACGCCACATAAGCCTCTTGGCTATCCAACAGGTCTACACCGCGATATGAATCGATCAAGGCCAGCACTGATTTTTTATGATCGTCCGACAACAGGTTTTCCTGTTCGACAACCATCGCCATCTCATCTAATGCAGCCAGCGCCTCGGCTTCCGGATAGCTTAGCAGTAGTGATAGAACTTTTAGGGTTTGCATAATCTTTCCTCTTTATTGCTCATAAGCATCCTAGGTGCGCACTGCGCACCCTAGAGCATTTATCGTTCCCACGTTCCAGCGTGGGAATAATATGAATAATTCCTTATCTAACCGGTTCCACTTTAATGGGAATCTTGATCGGAATACCGCCGGTGCGTTGCGGCTTACTGTTGCCGCCAAACAGGTTGGTTTCAGTATTGCCCGAAGAGCATCCGCTGCCAAAACTAAAACCGCATCCGCCTTGCTCGCCATAAGCATCAAAGGTTGAACTGGCGTATTCACGATGGCTGGTTGGAATGACAAAGCGGTCTTCGTAATTGGCAATCGCCATATAGCGATACATTTCTTCAACTTGCGACTGACTCAAACCAACACGCTCCAACACCTCCAAATTAACTACGCCATCGACGGTAAGGCTGCGCATATAAGCGCGCATCGCCAGCATCCTTTCCAAACCTAACACAACCGGTTCTTCTTTGCCCGCAGTCAATAGGTTGGCCAGATATTGCACCGGAATCCGCAAGGAACGCACATCGGGAATGTCACCATCCATACCGATCTGATCGTTCTCCGCTGCCGATTGAATCGGCGATAACGGCGGCACATACCAAACCATCGGTAGGGTCCGAAATTCCGGATGCAACGGGAACGCCACTTTCCAGTCTATCGCCATTTTGTAAACCGGCGATTCCTGCGCGGCGGTTAACCAGGATTCAGGTATACCGGCAGCTCGCGCTTCCGCTATCACTTCTTCGTCAAACGGATTGAGAAAAATATCCAGCTGTTGCTGATACAAATCCTGCTCATTTTCGCAGCTGGCCGCCGCTTCGATTCGGTCGGCGTCATACAGCAACACTCCTAAATAACGAATCCGCCCAACGCAGGTTTCCGAACACACCGTAGGCTCTCCGGCTTCGATGCGCGGATAACAAAACGTGCATTTTTCTGACTTCCCGGTTTCCCAGTTGTAGTAAATCTTTTTGTACGGACAGGCCGACACGCACATCCGCCAGCCGCGACATTTGTCCTGATCGATTAAAACAATACCGTCTTCTTCGCGTTTGTAAATGGAGCCGCTGGGACAGGCCGCCACACAAGTCGGATTAAGACAATGTTCGCACAACCTCGGCAAATACATCATGAAGGTGTTTTCAAATTCACCGTACATTTCTTTCTGAATGTTGTCGAAGTTGGTGTCCCGCGAACGTGATGAAAACTCCGTGCCGAGAATTTCCTCCCAATTCGGGCCACCCTCGATTTTTTCCATGCGCTCGCCGGTAATCACCGAATAAGGACGTGCAGTTGGGGGATTTTTCGATTCTTTGGCGGTATGTAAATGCTGATAATCAAAATCGAACGGTTCGTAATAATCGTCTATTTCTGGCAAATCGGGATTGCCAAAAATGTTGCGTAAACTTTTAAGCTTGCCGCCTTGACGCGGTTCCAGGGTGCCGTCTTCCTTGCGAATCCAGCCACCGTTCCATTTGTCCTGATTTTCCCATTGCTGCGGAAAACCAATGCCCGGTTTGGTTTCTACATTATTAAACCAGGCGTATTCAACGCCTTTCCGCGAGGTCCAGACGTTTTTGCAGGTTACCGAACAGGTATGACAACCAATACACTTGTCGAGATTTAGCACCATACCTATTTGTGCGCGAATATTGCGCGGTTTTTTCGTGGAATTAGTCATTACGCTTTCTCCTGCTGATTGCCATCTTGACCAGGTTCTTCCAGCCAATCCACCTTGCTCATTTTGCGGATAATCACAAACTCATCCCGATTGGAACCAACCGTGCCGTAATAGTTAAAACCGTAACTCAACTGGGCGTAACCGCCGATCATGTGCGTCGGTTTAAGCGTCGCTCTCGTTACCGAGTTATGAATACCTCCGCGTCCGCCGGTGGTTTCAGCGCCCGGCATATTAACCATCTTTTCCTGAGCGTGATACATCATGCACATGCCTTCCGGCACCCGCTGACTGACAACAGCTCTGGCAACCAGCGCGCCATTAACGTTAAACGCTTCTATCCAGTCATTGTCTTTAATACCGACTTTCGCCGCATCGACTTCACCCATCCACACGATCGGCCCGCCGCGTGACAAGGTCAGCATCAGTAAATTGTCGGTATAAGTGCTGTGTATCCCCCATTTCTGGTGCGGCGTCAGGAAGTTCAACACCAACTCGTCGTTGCCATTGGGCTTTTGACCCAAAATAGGCTTAATTGAACGGGTATCGACCGGCGGCTTATAAACACACAAAGTCTCGCCAAATGCACGCATCCAGCTATGATCCTGATAAAACTGCTGGCGACCAGTCAAGGTACGCCAGGGAATCCGTTCGTGAACATTGGTGTAACAGGCGTTATAGCAAACTTGCTCGGATTCCAGACCGCTCCAGGTTGGCGAGGAAATAATCTTGCGCGGTTGTGCCTGAACATCGCGAAAACGGATTTTATCGTCTTCACGCGGCAAGGCCAGATGGGTATGATCCCGTCCGGTAATTTTGCTTAAGGCCTCCCAGGCTTTAACGGCGACATGTCCGTTAGTTTCCGGCGCCAGCATCAGGATGACTTCGGTTGCATCAATATCGGAGTCGATACGCGGCAAACCTTTGCTGATACCCTCGTTGGTGACCAGTCGATTCAGTTCGCCCAGTTGCTTGACTTCAGTTTCGGTGTTCCAGGCAATGCCTTTACCGCCATTGCCGATTTTGCTCAACAACGGCCCCAACGAAGTAAACATCTTATAAGTGTTCGGATAGTCGCGCTCAACCAGTACCAGGGACGGCATGGTTTTACCGGGAATCGGCTCGCATTCACCTTTCTTCCAATCCTTAACATCCAGCGCTTGGGCAAGTTCGCCAGGAGTGTCATGCAGAACCGGCACCGCGACAATATCTTTTTCCAGACCCAAATGTCCCACGGTTAATTCCGAGAATTTCTTGGCGATACCTTTGTAAATATCCCAGTCGGAACGTGATTCCCAGGCGGGATCGACAGCTTTGGACAAGGGATGAATAAATGGATGCATGTCCGAAGTATTCAGATCATTTTTCTCATACCAGGTTGCAGTCGGCAAAATAATATCCGAATACAAACAGGTCGTGGACATTCTAAAGTCCAGCGTGACCAGCAAATCGAGTTTGCCTTCTGCGGCCGTTTCATGCCATTCGACTTCCGAGGGCTTATTGCTATCATCGCCCAAATCTTTACCCTGCAAGCCATGTTGCGTACCCAATAAATACTTCAAAAAGTATTCATGGCCTTTGCCCGAGGAACCCAATAAATTGGAGCGCCACACAAACATGTTGCGCGGAAAGTTTTGCGGGTTATCAGGGTCTTCACAGGACATTTTAAGTGAGCCATCTTTCAGACTTTCGACAACGTAATCGGCGGGCGCTTTACCTGCCGCTTCGGCATCACGCACCACTTGCAACGGATTGGTCTGCAATTGTGGCGCCGATGGCAACCAACCCATGCGTTCAGATCTCACGTTAAAATCGATCAAACTGCCTTGCCAGTCATCAGGATTTGCGGTTGGCGACAAAATTTCGCTGACTTTGAGTTTTTCATAACGCCATTGGCTGGTGTGATTATAGAAAAACGAGGTGCTGTTCATTTGTCGGGGCGGACGTTTCCAGTCCAAACCAAACGCCAGCGGCATCCAGCCAGTTTGCGGACGCAATTTTTCCTGCCCCACATAATGTGCCCAACCGCCGCCAGATTGTCCAACGCAGCCACATAACATCAACATATTCATGATGCCGCGATAGTTCATGTCCATGTGATACCAGTGATTGATACCCGCACCCAGAATTACCATCGAACGACCTTGAGTCTTTTCGGCATTACTTGCAAACTCACGCGCCACTGCAATCACATTGCTTCGAGTCACGCCGGTGATTTTTTCCTGCCAAGCCGGGGTGTACGGAAAATCCTCATCATAAGAACTGGCCACATTGCCACCGCCCAAGCCTCGATCGATGCCGTAGTTAGCAACCAGCAAATCGAACACCGTGGTCGCCAGGACTTCAGTACCATCGACCAAGGTAATTTTTTTAACCGGCACATTGCGCTTTTGAATCGCATCATGAGCGGAATGGGTAAAATGCGGATGTTCGGAGCCGCCAAAATAAGGAAAACCGACACTGGCAACGTCATCTTTGGTATCGATTAAACTCAGGCGTAACTTAACCGCCTGATTATCGACGGTTTTTTGTTCAATGTTCCAATACCCACTTTCGCCCCAGCGAAATCCGATTGAGCCGCAAGGTGGAACAATTTGATCACTTACTTCATCGTAAGCAACTGTTTTCCAGTCGGGATTATTATTCTGACCCAGGTTATCTGAAAAATCCGAGGCTCTTAGGAATCGATCCTGCACATAACAACCGTCCTGTTCTTTCAGCATTACCAGAAACGGTAAGTCGGTATTTTCACGCACATACTGATTAAAATAGGGGCTTTGCCGTTCAACATGGAATTCTTTTAAAATCACATGCCCTATCGCCATCGCCAAGGCGGCATCAGTGCCTTGTTTGGGATGTAACCATAAATCAGCAAATTTGCTGGCTTCCGAATAATCGGGACTCACCACCACGACTTTTGCACCTTTATAACGCGCTTCGGTCATAAAATGGGCATCGGGCGTCCGGGTTTGCGGCACATTTGAGCCCCACAACATCAAAAACCCGGCGTTATACCAATCCGCTGATTCAGGCACGTCGGTTTGCTCACCCCAGGTTTGCGGTGACGCCGGCGGCAAATCGCAATACCAGTCATAAAAACTCATACTGACGCCACCAATTAACGACAAATATCGGCTGCCAGCGGCATAAGAGACCATCGACATCGCAGGAATCGGCGAAAAACCGATGATTCGATCCGGACCAAACGTTTTTGCCGTGTATATATTGGCCGCCGCGATGATTTCGTTGACCTCTTCCCAATTAGCGCGAACCAAACCGCCCAAGCCTCTTACTGATTTATACTCTGCGCTTTTGACAGGATCTTCAATGATTGATGCCCAAGCTTCAACCGGATCTAAGGTCAAGCGGGCCTCACGCCACATCCTGACCAAACGCCCACGAATCATTGGAAATTTAAGGCGATTGGCGCTGTACAAATACCAGGAATAACTCGCACCACGCGGACAGCCTCGCGGTTCGTGATTCGGCAGATCGGGACGTGTACGCGGATAATCGGTTTGCTGGGTTTCCCAGGTCACCAAGCCATTTTTGACATAGATCTTCCAACTGCAAGACCCTGTGCAATTAACGCCATGCGTGGAGCGCACAATTTTGTCGTGTTGCCAGCGTGAGCGGTAACTGTTCTCCCAGCTTCGATCTTCATTGGTTACTACCCCGTGATTACCGGAGAAAGTGTCTACTTTTTTCTTGAAAAACAGCAAGCGATCCAGGAAATGGCTCATTATGATTTACCTATGTTTTCGGGTTTTGTTTATCGTTCCCACGCTCTGCGTGGGAAAGATGCAATAAAAGATAAAAAATCAACAAGGCATAGCGGCTGTTTTACGTGCGTAATTCCACCAGGTGATACCGATGCACACCAGATAAAAAGCCATAAAACAATATAATGCCGCATCAGGTGAACCAGTCATATTGATTGCCGTACCGTAACTCTTGGGGATAAAGAACGCACCGTACGCGGCAATTGCCGAACTAAAACCCAGCACCGCGGCCGCTTCTTTGGCCGCATCTTTTTTGGCTTTGGCAACAGCCTCATCGCCCTGCCCTTTTGCTGCGCACAAACGTTCAGTCAGGAAGATAACCGGAATCATCCTGAAGGTTGAGCCATTACCTATGCCGGTGGTAATAAACAACACCATAAACATGGCGAGAAAACCCCAAAAATCTCCAGAGTTACCGGCTGACGGCATAAAATGCAACACACCGAACACCGCGACAATCATGATTACGAAATTCCACATCGTCACCTGGGCACCACCCAGTTTGTCGGCCAGCCAACCGCCGACCGGTCTGATTAAGGCCCCAACCAAAGGACCCAAAAAGGCGTACTGGGTTGGATTAACATCCGGAAACAAAATTTTAATCAACATCGGAAAGCCGGCTGCATAACCGATAAACGAACCAAAAGTGCCGGTATAAAGCCAGCACATCAACCAGTTGTGTTTACGCTTGAATATGACCGATTGCTCTTTAAAAGAGGCTTTTGCCGAAGCAATATCATTCATGCCAAACCATGCCGCGATACTGGTCGCAATAATAAATGGCACCCAGATAAATCCGGCGTTCTGCAACCACATCGATTTAGTGACTGCGCCCTTAACCCACACTTGTGGATCGCCCCCCAAAGAGCCAAATACAGATACCGCAATAACCAGCGGCACTACAAACTGAACAGTGCTGACTCCTAAATTCCCCAAGCCGGCGTTTAAACCCAGAGCCGTGCCTTTTTGGGATTGCGGATAGAAAAAACTGATGTTCGCCATGCTAGACGCAAAATTTCCGCCGCCAAAACCGCATAACAAAGCCAATACCACCATTAGTAAATAAGGTGTTTCGGGATTTTGCACGGCAAACCCTATCCATATCGACGGCAACAACAGCGAGAAAGTACTGATTGTAGTCCAGCGTCGACCGCCAAAAATAGGCACCATAAACGAATAGAAAATACGTAACGTAGCACCAGAAAGACCCGGTAAGGACGCCAGCCAGAACAGTTCATTAGTCGTGTATTTAAAACCAATACTAGGTAGGTTTATCACAACGACGCTCCATACCATCCACACCGCAAAACCCAACAATAAGGCGGGAATGCTGATCCACAGATTTCGGTTAGCGATACGTTTTCCGGCCTTTTTCCAGAAGCTTTTATCTTCGGGATTCCAGTCAGTCAAAACCAACGGTGAAGGATGGCTCAATTCATGTAAATCTTTGGATATGTTGGCTAATTCTGGCACTACGCGGCGTTCCATCTGCACAATAGAAAAATGCATCCAGATTAGTGCTATAGTCATTAACACAAACAGCAACATGAAACAGCTGCTCCAAATACCGGTCAAATCGTTCAACATACCAAAAGTTAACGGTAACAAGAATCCGCCCAAACCGCCGATCATACCCACCGCGCCGCCTACCGCGCCAACGTTATCAGGATAATAAACCGGAATATGCTTGTACACAGCTGCCTTTCCAAAAGACATGAACAACCCCAGCACCGACATCAATAACATAAAACCTGCCGGACCGATCCCCATGCTAAAGCTGAGATCACCTTTAATGCCATGTACGACGTAATCGGTAGGTGGATAAGACAAGAAAAAAGTACATACCGCGCCGATTATAAAGGTCCAATACATCAACAACCGCGCACCAAAACGATCAGATAACCAGCCACCCAATGCACGAAACAAGCTCGCAAAAATAGAATACGATGCGGCCAACATCCCCGCTGTTTTAATATCAAAACCGTAAGCACCCACCAGATAACGGGGCAACCAGAGCGCTAAGGCGACAAAAGCGCCAAACACACAAAAGTAGTACATTGAAAAACGCCAAACCCGCATATCTTTAAGCGGTTCCAGTTGTTTAATAATAGAGTCCGGTTTTGCTCCAGATAGTCGTCTCGCTTTAAGCAGCGGCTCGTCGTCAGTGAAAAACCAGAAAGTTGCCGCCATCAGCAGCAGAACTGACGCCCAGATTTGCGCTACGGCATGCCAACCGAAGGCAACCATTACAAAAGGCGCGACAAATTTAGTCACCGCTGCGCCGACATTACCCAAACCAAAAATCCCCAACGCAGTGCCTTGTCTCCCTGCAGGAAACCAGCGTGAAGTATAGGCGATACCTACCGCAAATGAGCCGCCAGCAACACCTATGCCCAAGGCTGCCACCAAATACATGAGGTAAGTGTCGACTGTAGTTAACAAGAATGTCGCAATAGCCGCCGTTACCATAACAATGGTATACACGATACGACCGCCGTACTGGTCAGTCCAGATCCCCAGTATGAGTCGAATTAATGAACCGGACAGTATTGGCGTTCCTACCAGCAAGCCAAACTCGGTCTCGCTTAAGCCTAAGTCTTTTTGAATTTGCAGGCCAATAATAGAAAAAATAGTCCACACTGCAAAACAGGTGATGAAAGCAACAGTGCTTAACCAGAGGGCTCTGGACTGCTGGCCGGGCGTGACGTTATCAACAATTGACATAATAACCCTTACTTGTGCATTAAATGATTTTAAGTTTTTCGGCGATTTCCAGGCATTACATCTAAACTCATAAATTAAGGTTTAAAATATAATTTCAGAAAATAAGCATTAAAAATATACAATCTCTCTAAAAAGTATATTCTTAATACATGTTATAATATAATTCTTTTCTCGGTAGCAAGCAACATGCAAATTACCAGTTACACCGATTACGCACTCAGGGTCTTACTTTATTTGGCAATGTCTCAGGGCAAGCAGGCCAATATTACAGAAATTGCTGATTTTTATAAGATTTCCCGCAACCATCTGGTGAAAATCGTTCATCAACTGGGCAGCAAAGGCTTTGTAAAAACAACACGCGGCAAGGGTGGAGGCTTAACCTTACAGCGCCCTCCAGAGGAAATCAGTCTTGGTGATGTAGTGCGCAGCATGGAAAATCATTTTAACTGGGTAGAATGTTTTGATCCTGCACAGCAAAGTTGTCGAATGCTACCCGGCTGTGGTTTAAAACATTTATTGGCGCGTGCAGGTTCCGCCTATTTGGAGATTCTGGATGCCGCAACGTTGGCCGATGCCTTATCCAAAACAATACCTATAGAACTGCCCGCTACGAAATATCCATTAACGTTAATGTTGATTGAAGACGAAATTAAGGATTAATTCAAGTGGTTTCCCGATAGCTACTTAAAAATAATTTCAGCATCTTCAATCCAGTTTTATTCCATAACATATTAAAGAGAGAGTCACATGCCACGACAACTACCAAAAACATCATCCCACCTCATATCGTTTGCATTGCTAGCATTGACTTCTGCTAGTAACCCGGTATCTGCTGATCCCACTCAAACCATTGAGGATGCCCTCAAATTCGGCAACGGCGGCGCCGTTAAGTTTGATCTAAATACGCGCTATGAAAATGTTAACCAGGATAATGTCATTACAAATGGCACGCCTGCGCTAGGCATAAATCAACCACATACCGCCGAGGCTGTTACTTCGCGATTGAGGGTAGGTTTGTTGTCACCGGTATTTCATAGCATTCAGGGTTATGCCGAATACGAAGGCAATCTGGCGATACTGGAAGACTTCAATAGTGGCCGTAACAATAATAACGCTTATTCAAAGATTCTTGATCCCCAACAAAGCGAACTTAATCAATTATGGCTGAGCTATGCCGGTATCGCTGATACGTTGATCAAAGGCGGAAGGCAACGAATCAAACTTGATGATGACCGATTTATCGGTAACGTAGGCTGGCGGCAAATGGAAACAACCTTTGACTCTGCATTGGTCACTAATCAATCCATTAAAGATCTGACCATTAATGCGGGCTACATTGGCAACGTAAACACATTTATC
>CAILCX010000043.1 GCA_903832775.1 uncultured Methylobacter sp.
TGTACGGTTAATTTAAGTTGTTCAAGAACACGGTACATACAGCGCAGTGCCGCTTTCAGTTTATGGCGTGTCGGTGCAAAGATCAGATAATCATCCATGAAACGCTGATAACGTATGTCATGGCGAGGTTGCAAACGTTCCATGGCTCGATCCAGCGGCGTTAAATACACAGCACCCAGTAACGGCGATATACTGCCACCGGCGACCATGCCACAGCCCGTCAACTTTGTATCGGGTAAGCTTAAGTAATCCTGCACCAGTTCGTAACCTTCAGCTTCGATACCTGCATCTTCCAGTAGCTTCAGCAGTACCGCATGATTCATGCTTTCTTAATAGTAGCGGATATCAAACCGTGCCACATAGCGATACTGCCCCGCCATCACCTGAGCAAACCTTACGGTAGCCTTAGCACCACCGCGCCCCTTAACATGGGTACAGCGTAGACTTAAGTAGGATTTTAACTGTTTACCCAAGCTTAGCTTCGCCGCTCGCAGCAGCCCTTGACTGACGGGACGCCAACGGACGAAGTGATGACCGTCTTCATACCAGCTATTTTGTAGGGTTAGCATCTAAAAGTCGTTTTGTCATGAGCCATCATTGTCCATCCGTCCCCCTCTAGATTTCCAACTTAAGTATGAGTAAATAATGGATAAATAGCTATGTCGGTGTTGCTGTAATCATAACCAAAGGCCGATACATGAAGGACTGCTATATGTGCGGTTGCAGTCATCCGGAAATCTTAGCCATGTCGGGTTAGCGATAGCGTAACCCGACGCATTGGAGTCGCAAATGTCGGTTTACGTTATCTCGCTACGCTCAATAAGCTAACCCGACCTACCGGGCTGCCATTTTTGAATTTATAACATGTCAATAACTGCCATTTTCGACAGGTATTTTGATGTAGTAATATTGCAGTCAATTGCGCGTATTTTCTGAAATGGTACTTGTTATGTTTTAAAAATGTTACACTTACTCTAAATTGTTAAAAAAACAAGCTATTGATATTTAATATATTTTCGGGTTATTTCTGGAATTGGCACTTTTTGTGCTCTCATAAATGTTACACCCGCCCTAATCTATTTTTACTAAACAAGTAACTGATATTAAATATAATTTTTGGTATTACCTGAAAAATCTAGGCTCTTTTTTGTCTCAAATTTATTACACTCTGTGTGGAGTTTTTCACTGAATAGGTAACTAATTTATTTATTATTCAAATAAATCAATTACCTATTCATTATGGTACTTATATTGCATGTTTAATAATAGTAAAAATATAACCCAAACTGGGCGTGCAGTATTTTCTATTTTAGAAAATCATAAATATTATTGAAGCTAAACTATGCAACAAAGAATTCTGGTTATTGACGATGATCACCGTCATCGCAATTTAGTGGCAAACTATTTGACAAGTCAAGGTTTTGATGCGCTGATGGCGGCAGATTATATTGAAATGCAAAAACAACTGGAACGGTTCCATTGCGATCTGTTGGTTTTGGATATCAACATGGCTGGAGAAGACGGGCTTATTATTTGCCAAAAATTACGTGCGGAAGGGGATATGACTCCCATCATATTTTTGACGGGTAGAGATCATTTTACTGATCGAGTCCTGGGCTTGGAGTGCGGTGCTGACGATTATCTGGCAAAACCTTTTGAACCCACTGAATTGGTTGCTAGGGTCAAGGCAATTTTACGGCGGTTTTCGGACCAAAATTTGAGTGCTCAGGAAACAACGTTGGAAAAGGTTCAATTTGGTGTCTTTATACTGGATATACTGACCCGCAGTTTGTTGTGCAAAGGAGATATTGTATCGCTAAGCTACGATGAGTTTGAGATACTCAAGATTCTTGCCAGTACGCCCGGCAAGCCAAAATCGCGCAATCAAATAGCCATCCAAATGAAGGGGGTTGATCAACAAATCGATCAACGCTATATCGATATGACGGTATCAAGATTACGAAAACGGCTTAAGGTCGATTCATTCCAGCCTGATTATATTCAAACGGTAAGAGGCGTTGGCTATGTTTTTCAGAATGCCTTTCCAGAACAGTTAGCGTCATGAAATTGAGCTGCCCTCAAACTTTTGTCAGTCAAATCTGGCGACAGCTGGTCTTTATATTGTTACTCACGCAAATTATTGTCATAGCCGCTTTTTTTCTGATAAGCGCCGTGCATGTGGGGACCCGATTAGGTACGAATGCATCTTCTTTGTTACGGGTTATCGATATTGTCTCTAGCCAGGCTAATCCCGAGGTAACAAAGCAGGTTTATGAAGCGCTAAATACGGATGCTTTTTTAAAGCTCACCATTGGAAGGGTTGAGAATACAACCGAGCAGATTCCGTATTATCCAGCCTTGCTTTCTGCAGCAAAAACAGTCGAGCAATTGTATAAAGGAAATATATCCATCAGTTACCAGGCTGATCCCGTACCTATGATATGGGTGCAAAAAAACGAGCCGCCCTTGTTTTCGCTCGGGATCCCTTTTGTGGCTGGAAAATATATCCAACACTTTTCTTTGGCAACACTGTTTATCCAGTTTATTGCCATGCTTTTTATGGCATGGTGGGTTGCCAAACGAATTAGCACGCCCTTGCTTAAGCTATCTGAAGATGCGAAGCAAATGGGTAAAAACAAAAAAATCAATTATATTGCGCCAGACCCGCACAGTTGCACCGAGATTATTACTCTTGCTGATGCGCTTAATAAAATGCGTGCCGATATCAACAAAATGATAAAACAGCGTGAAAGTTATCTGGCTGAAATTTCCCATGATTTGCGGACGCCCTTAAGCCGGTTGCGAATGGCAGTTGAAATGTTTAACCCTGATTCATCAACATTCATAGAGGGTTTGAAAGAAGATATTCAGGAAATGAATATTATCTTAAAGCAAGCCATAGATTTGGAGTGTTCCGATATAGATGAAAATGAACTGTGGGTAGAAGGTGATATCAATCAATTATTGTCAGAGGTGCAAAACAAATATCAGCGTGCAGGTGTTTCCTTGCAGTTGGATTTGGCAACTATGCCAACGTTTCGCTTCAAATCGCAGGCGCTGACTCGCCTACTTTATAATTTAATCGACAATGGCCTGCAGCATGCTGTTGGAAGTCAGGTCAGTCTGGGTTCGCGCATGGATGGTGACATACCGGCTATTGTTGTTATAAATACCGCCGGTGATAGCTGCGACAAGGCTGATTCTTGTTCATCAGAAGCGTTGGATGCAAAGGTATTGAGTAATAGCAA
>CAILCX010000044.1 GCA_903832775.1 uncultured Methylobacter sp.
AAGTAGAACTGGTTAAAAGCTTTTTTAGATTACCTGACACCTTGTATGCTGAGAAGTGCGCATAGTGACTTGCGCAGGAACTTATGCAACGATTAATGGCTTGCGTTTGCGTTCTGCCCATTTCTGAGCAAGCACAATGCTAGCTTCGATAGTTTTACCTAAACCCACTTCATCGGCAGAATAACACCATTTGATAGAGGCGATGCCAATGCAAATAGGGCTGCTTCAACTTGATGAGGGTTCATGTCAACCTTAGCACTTGCTATGGTTTGAGTCAGGGGCTTTTAAGCCTTACCCTCTAGTGATAGCCACTGCGCAAAGTAACCGCTTTGGTAGGCTGTGTACATTAAGCCTCCATCTTCGATAGTCGAGTATTCATGGTTTGGAAAAATTCTCTTTTGCTTAGAAAGTCATTTACAGCCCGGTAAATTATTTAGGCTATAGACAGACCGAGTTGATCAGCCAATACTTGAAGCTGTTGTGTTTTTTAATTTGACTGAAAAATGGTTATTCTGAATACGTCCATCAGGAAAACTTATTGCACCTCCGCATATAATAACTCATCTTACTCATTAAATTCCATTTATCACTTGTCGTTACCATCGGACATCTCCTTCCATTTCAATGTGTATCACCCGTACTTTGATAATCTGATCCGTGTCTGCCAATGAAATACCAGCAAGTTGACGGTCCTGTATTTAGGCTTTTAGCCCAAGCTATCTTATAGTGATTCATTCACTTTGACCGAATCGAACGAATAACATAAGATGTATTTCTCTTAGCCTATCTAATTGAGGATCACAATATGCAAACCATGACGGCCAATGAAGCAAAAACCCATTTTGGGGAGTTCATCGACAAGGTACAGCGCGAGCCTGTCGGTGTGATGCGCTATGAACGCATGGTGGGAGTAATGGTCAGCGTGCAGGATTACGAGGCCATGCGGGCATTTTATGCGAACCGACTGCAACACACTTTGAATAAAGCCGCCGATACCGCAGAGCATGCAGGGCTTACGCCTGAAGTGCTGGACGCTTTGTTGGCCGATGAAAGCTGAAACCACTAACCGGGTAGTGATCGACACTAATGTCTGAATCAGCGCCTCTCTGTCAAAATCAGGTGCTCCAGCTCAAGTCGTGTCGAGGGTACTGAAGTTTGGTGTGCCGGTATTTTCAACGGCGACCTTTGCCGAGCTTGAAGCACGTCTATGGAAACCCAAGTTTGATCGTTACCTGAGTATGGAGTTAAGGCGGCAGATCTTACACGATGCCAATGCTGCGGCGCATTGGGTAGATATTCCCCTGTCCATTTCAATACTGCGTTATTCAAGGGATGCCGACGACGATAAATTTATCCATACCGCTTTAGCTGCAAATGCTCCCTGGCTAGTGACTGGAGATCAAGATTTACTGGTTATCCGTGCCGAGTTGGATGTGCAGATTATTGCCCCCGCCGATGTTTTGCAACTAGATAAATTCTGTCTATGAACGAAGCCGAAACCCGCGCCGAACACATTGCCCAGCACTGAAGGCAGCTGGCTGGGGCGTTGTTTAAGGCAGTCGCATTCGTCGAAAGTATTCGATAACGCTGGGGCGACTTCAAGGCCAGAGTAAACGTGGCAAGCCACTCATAGTCGATTACGTTCTGGAGTATCGCAATACCAAACTGGCGGTCGTCGAAGCCAAGGCCTGGGACAAAACACTTACCGAGGGTGTGGGTCAGGCTAAGGATTACGCAGGTAAGCTGGCTATTCGTTATACCTATGCCAGCAACGGGCAAGGCATCTACGGTATTGATATGGATACCGGCGACGAGGGTGGGGTGCTTGCCTTCCCTACACCTGACGAACTGTGGCACCGCACCCATGTTACCCATAATATCTGGCGTGACCGCTTTGCTGCGGTACCGTTTGAAGATAGAGGCGGTTACTTCCAAGGCCGTTACTATCAGGACATTGCCATTGAACGAGTATTGGCGGCCATCGCTGACCAGAAGCAGCGTATCTTACTGACCCTGGCAACCGCCGGTACCGGCAAGACCTTCATCGCCTTTAAATTGGCCTGGAAGTTGTTTAATAGTCGCGGGAACCTGACTGACTGGCATAAGGAAGGGCAACCCACGCGACGTCCCCCCATCCTGTTCTTGGCTGACCGGAATAACCTGGCCGACCAAGCGTATAAAGCCTTTTCGGCCTTTCCTGAGGATGCACAGGTACGTATTGTTCCGGCAGACATCAGTAAAAGGTAAGGTGCCTAAAAACGGTAGTATCTTTTTTACCATCTTCCAGACCTTTATGAGCGGGCCTATGAAGATAGCCCCCTCGATAGATATAAAACTTCACTTATTTCAATATAAAAATACTGCAATTTGGCAGATGAATACCCACTGTTTTATAGTGATAATAAGCGTGTATCAGTAACATTAGTGGAAGAGTGCATTGAGTTATGATAGTAGTCGGTCATCCGTTTTAAAGAAGGACATAACCTGGTGCAGTTGCATGGCTTGGCCACTTAGTTCCTCCGCAGTCGCAGCAAGCTCTATTGAGCCCGAAGCATTTTGTTGGGCCACTTTATCGAGCTGATTGACAGCATCACTGATCTGATCAATACCTTGCACCTGACTTTTTGATGCCTCCGTAATTTCATCGACCAAATCAGCTGTTTTCTGTATTTTTGGCACCATTTTCTCAAGTAGTTTACCTGCATTGTCAGCGGTTTTTACACTGTTTTTTGCAAGACTATTAATTTCTTGAGAAATTACCCTACTGCTTTCTGCTAATTTTCTGACTTCTGCGGCTACCACGGTAAAACCTTTGCCGCTCTCACCAGCTCGCGCCGCTTCAATGGAAGCATTGAGTGATAACAGATTAGTTTTATAAGCAACATCTTCAATCAATCCAATTTTATCGGCGACTTCTTTCATAGCCTCTGCTGTGCGTTTTACTGCGACTACGCCATTAGCACCTTCACCCGCAGCAATCGCAGATACACCCTGAGTTAGTAAAGCGTTATCAGACGTTTGCTTAAATGAGGAACTTAACTTCATTATTGACGTGGTGATTGCCTCAACACTTGAAGCCTGTTGAGTAGCGCATTGACTTATGGTCTGGGCTGTTGCACTAATTTCCTGTGACGCACATCCTAATGCGTCGGAATTGGTGCGAACTTGCAGCACAATACCTCTAAGCTGTTGCTGCATACTTTTCATAGTTGCCAGCAAGCTATCACTATGTGCTGGTTTAATTATTATGGCATTATCCAGACGGCCAGAGGCAATGTTTCTAACTAAATTAACAACATCACTGGGCTCACCGCCCAATTGACGTAAAATTCCTTTGCTGATTAACATAGTTAATCCAACAGTCGCTAAAACTGACATCAAGGTTAATACACTGAAGAATATCATCATGCGCTGAGCATCACCCTTGAGCTTATTCATGGTACCAAGCAGATCATCGGCTAATTTTTCTTCAACCTCTTTGATCAGATCAATTTTTTGAGTCACCATTTTGAACCAGTAAGCAGGATCAATACTTAACCCGGCTTCACTTCCTTTGTCCATGACTACTTTTTTCATCCGCGCCACTTCATCCACTGCGTATCCTGACACCTTAGCCTTGTATAACGCTTTTTGACTGTCCAATGCGTAGGCAAAAAAAACGTCAGTATAAACATCCTGAGCAGAAACATTTTTCAGGAAACGACTTTGGGTATCTGGCGTAAACTGATCTGAAGCAAATACAGTTACCAGCAAGGCACGCTCCATACCGATACGCTCCTTGGCTTGGAGCAAACTTGAGTACGACGACGCTAGACGAGAAATTTCGCTATGACTACTAAGTTTAGAAACTTGAATAGGAATATCGAGGAGAGATTTGATAGTTTTAGTGTAATAACCGCTCGACTGCGTTACTTCCATGCCGAGGGCGCTTATAATTTCACGTTTGGCACTCAATTCTCCGAGGTTGCTTAACACGTCATCTAATAGAATCTTCAGATCGAAGCTGTATATGCTTGGATTAAAACCTTTAAGTGTGTTTTGCAGTGACTCAACAGTCTGATCAGTGTGAGTTCGTTGCACCGGTAATTGGTCAGCAAATTTAATACCTTTGCTGCTGATAAAAGAAGCACTCATACCACGCTCTTTCTGTATTTCATGTACCAGAGTACCCATTTTGACAGAAACATCCACCAAAGATTCAAGCTTAACCATTTCTTTGAACAATGCCATTTTGTCAATAACACCCACCCCCCCAAAGTAAAGCAGGGCGAGAGTTGGAATGACCGCTATCAGAATCAGTTTTGACCTTAGGCTGGGTGTATAACTGCTAATGTTTGCCATGCGTTTTCCTTGGGTAATTTTATTAACTTATTTAGGTTTGCGTTGATTTACAATGAATATTAATGAACTACAATAGACAAACATAATTTTATAGCGATAAAATCTAATACCCATATTTCTGTAGGACTTACCCATTGACAATTATGTCCATTGAAAAAACCAATTAGTTAGCCGACCATCCGTGCATTTGCGACGATTGGAGTGATGTTTTCTAACACCCAATAAAAACCGCCTTTTTTATTTCGATTCTTGATCAGTCCAGTCCATGAACGACCGGCATTCAGTGCTTGCCACAAATCATCGAAGACTTCAGTCGGCATGTCCGGATGGCGCACTACATTCTGGGCCACACCAATCAATTCTTGCTCGGAATAGCCACTGACTCTGATGAAGTCGGCGTTGACAAAGGTAATCAGCCCGCTTAAATCGGTTTGTGAGACCAAGGAATCGTTTTCCAAAAGGACGTATTCCTCGTTGGCAACCGGCATGTTGATTTTCATCTGTTCTCTTCTTTTTAAACGTTAATTTGTATTTTTATTCGTGGCTTCCAAGGACAAATCGTGCAGCAGCCAAGAGTAACGAAGTTCGCGAATTTAGCCCCAAGGATTCAAATCAAAAAAGTTCAAATGTGCTCTCGCCTGCGTCCTGCCCCGAGACAGAATGCGCATACCGGTTTTCAATGGCGGAATACTCTTCCATTACCCCGCGCATTTGCACAATAACAAAAAGAGCATCATAAATCTATATCAAATTAAGGGTATTATACCTACGTTTATATACCTATAATCTGGCTAGCATTGCGTAAGTATATACACAGCTATATACCAAAAAAATAGTAAAATATGTAATCCCAAATTATGGCATATTCCCTGCGCATATATACCTATTTAGCTGGCTAGTTTGAAATAATATTGTTACTGCTTACCTACCTATGCGCATAGAGTGTAAGCCTGAAGGTTTTCTGAAATCGATTGACGGCTATCGTTAAGATCGCGGCGGACGCATCCACCCGCTAAACGCCTAGTGCAAATGATTAGAGAAGGTATATTCTTTTTACTGATGGCCCTAAAAATGTTGATATCCCCCCCAATTACAGGGAAGCGGCTCATGAAGCTGTGAAGCTGTTAGTGGCTGGAGGTCTCATTGTTGCAGCAGTTATTGTTGGAGCTATAACGTTAATGGCTCTGGTCATGCCACTTACTGTCACTGACAAAACTGTAAAAGGCTTTCAACTGTCTTTGTAAAATTTGGTTTTATTATATCTTGTAATCAATTGCCTACATACTATAAAGTTACGGTTATAAAATCACTTTGAGTAATGTTTAAAATGTTCAAACATATTAATTTTAAAGCACGTATATTTCTCGGATTCTTATCGGTTATCAGCTTGATGATAGCTATCGTTGCGGTCGCTTTACTAAACTTTTCAAAGACTCAGCATGATGTGGCGAAGGTCGATAAAACCTTTTTGCCTAATGCGTTACTGGCAGAGCGCATGGCGACCTATATCGTACAAGTGCAGCAGTTTTACACCCAAGCTTCAATTAGCCAAGATACTGAAAGCCTTCAAGATGCGAAAAGAGCCTCCGATGATTTCAAGCAATCATTGACCCTGCTACGCAAGGGACTGGATGAAGAAAATGCCGCAACACCAGCGAGTAACAATGATTCTACGACACTAAATAGCACCGAATCTCCCGCAGCAAAACTGAAAGAGTTAGTCGCACTTGAGACCGGCTTTGATTGGTATTTCAGCGAAGGCCAGCACATGACCACGGTTTATAATGGCGAAGGCGTCGAAGCGGGAAATCGGGCCATGAAAGACTTTAGTAAGTTGGCAAAAAACCTGCGCACACAATTGAATAGAATTAAAAATCAGTCGGTTAACGACGCAAAAAACAACGCCCATGAGATCAACAAATCAACTCAGATAGCCACCAAGATCATGCTGGCTGTTTCTTTAGCAGGTATTATTTTAGGGCTAGGCATAGCTATTTACCTAACGCGTTATCTTGTCATTACCTTGGGTACCGATCCTTACGTCGCCAAAAATATAGCCAAAGAAATTGCCGCTGGTAATTTAATGCTGGATATTCAAGTTCATCAAAAAGACAACAGCAGCCTGTTACATGAGATGAAAATTATGCAACAACAATTATTGGTTCGTGAGACCCAACAGCGTCAGGCACTTGAAGAAAATATGCGGCTAAAAATGGCTTTAGACAATATCAGCGTCAATGTGATGGTGTCTGATGTTGAACGCAATATTATCTATATGAATTCTGCGCTATTAAATATGATGCAAATGGACGAAGCAAAGATTCGTTTATCAATGCCGCATTTTGACACCACTAAACTGTTGGGCGCCAATATTGATCAGTTTCATAAAAAACCTGATTACCAAAAAAAACTACTGGAGCGACTCACTGGGAGTCATCTGAGCGAGATCCATATTGCTGGATATACTTTTCGTCTGGTCAGTAATGCGATCATTAATGACCAGGGTCAAAGGCTCGGCACCGTTGTCGAATGGCTGGATAGAACTGCTGAAGTGGTTATCGAACAAGATGTTGCACAGGTGGTCAATGCGGCGGTTTTGGGGGATTTTAATCACCAGATTACCGAACAGGGAAAACAAGGTTTTTCCTTGTTATTGGCACAAAGCATCAATACATTATTGGAAACCAATGAGACCTGTTTGGCTGACTTGGTCAGGGTACTGGATGCTTTATCTACCGGCGATCTGACCCAAAACATTAACCAGGACTACGCTGGCACTTATGGTCAACTTAAAGACAGCGCCAATGCGACCGTAGTCAACTTGCGGAATCTGATCGGCGAAATAATGGAATCCATCGACAACATTAATACCGGCGCTAAAGAAATTGCCTCGGGTAATAACGATCTGTCACATCGCACCGAGGAGCAGGCCGCCAGCCTGGAGGAGACAGCGGCTAGCATGGAAGAACTGACTTCTACTGTGCAACATAATGCCGCCAATTCCAAACAGGCTAATCAGCTTGCTGTTGATGCCTCTGGTATAGCCAGTAAAGGCGTTGACGTAGTCGGTCAAGTGGTTAAGACCATGGATGACATTAATACTTCTTCACGCAAGATTGGTGACATTATTTCAGTCATTGATGACATTGCATTCCAAACTAATATTCTTGCCCTTAACGCCGCCGTCGAAGCAGCGCGAGCTGGGGAACAAGGTAGAGGCTTTGCGGTAGTGGCTGTCGAAGTACGTAACCTTGCACAACGCGCTGCAATGGCCGCCGGAGAAATCAAACACCTGATTGATGATTCAGTAACCAAAGTTGCTGGCGGCAGCAAACTCGTTGCCCAAGCAGGGCAAACCATGGAAGAAATCGTCAAATCCATACATGGCGTTACCGTCATGATGGCTGAAATCAGCGCCGCCTCAATCGAACAAACGGCAGGCATCCAACAGGTTAATCAAGCCATCGGCCAGATGGATGACGTGACCCAGCAAAATGCAGCTCTTGTTGAGCAAGCAGCAGCTGCAGCAGAGTCACTTGAAGAGCAAGCACACAATCTATCTGGAACGATGGCACAATTCAAGTTGGCTAATTAAGTTATCAAATACAATGACTTATAAACATTAACCGGAACTGATTTACTACAAGGTTTACTACAAACCTTACTACACCCAACTTCACTCTAAAGAACCCTCTGGGGCATACGGGCAAAACCTGACCCTAAATAACTTTTACCCTCTCAGATTTTTCTAACAAAACTTTTAGCCCCTCCTCACCGTACATAGCCTTTAATCTCTTATTCCACCAACAGCCACTATCGTTATAAGGTGGATAAATACCCAGTGAATCGCTAGCCTTCTTCCTGTCTCTTGGCTTCTCTTCTTTCTTCATTTTTGATATTGAAATAATGGATATTGATAAGTGACTATAACTAAGACATCAACCGTCTTACGTTGGGTGAACTTCAAGACCTCAGCCCATCATCAGTAAATTGTCCTCGGTAGTCTTGTTGATGCCTTAGTTTATAGTCACTTACCACCTGTATTATAGGTGCTAGGAATACATGTATAAATTTCCTTTATATCTATACACGTACCCAGTGATGACTAAATCACACTCAAGGCGTGGTAGGTTGTAGCAAAGGTAAGACTGTTTGTTCTGTGGGTGTATATAACTGCTTTCAAAGGGGGTGACTGAAATCTCAGCCTACCCCAGAGTGTTCCGTATATCAGCACATAGATTACCGTGATCCTTACCCGTTAACTCTGCAATCTCCAAGGAACTCATGGTTTTTACACCGTTTGACATTGACACCAGACCGTTACGCTTGGCTTGGGGTTGCTTAGGTGACACTGAGTAACTACCCGTATCCTGAATGCTGCCTAAAACGTAATCGTCGTCTACTTTTTCTTCTACAAGGCGCTTTGAATCAGGCACGGTTTTCTGATAGCCCATCACTGACGTAGGCGTAGGAAAACTGGTTATGACATAAGGGTTGCCACGCTCCAGGTCCCAGAAGTAGTGGAGGTTACCGTTAGAAAGCATGATAAAACGACAGTTCTGCGAACGAGCGTATTTGCGGGCCTGCTCTTTACCGACCAGCGGACTCTTATCTTCCGCCTTGGCTTCAAGAACGATAAACGGAAAGCCTGTTTCATTGAGCAGCAGAAAGTCAATAAAACCCTTTGATGACTTTTCAAAGTCTTGACCTAACGCATCAAGATCCTGCGTCTTGATTGTAATACTGGGCTCAAGCTGAATATTGGCGGGTGATTTGCCATCAGCGAAGAATCGCCAGCCAGCAACTTCGAGCAGCTTGTTAATCTTAATATGGGCGGTCGCTTCCTTGACTGTCATTTATGGCTTCTCGCTGAGATCAAACATTCTGGCCAGGGTCTTGTGCCATGAAAGAAAGCCAATCCCTGGGTTTAAAATAATCGTTCAATATCCCGTGATCTATTAAGCACACGGACAATATCAATGCCATCATGAAGAGGAAAATAGAAAATCAGATAATTCCCTACAGGCTGGCTGCGTAAATTAGTTTTAAGCTCTTCGCGACTTACGCCTAATTTTGGAAAGTCGGCTAGTGCCAAACAACTTTCCTGAATACGGTCAAGAAACCTGTCGGCGTTATCGGGGCTGTCTTGTGCAATAAACCACCATATTTCTTCAAGGTCGTTTTCAGCTTCTGGCCTTTTTAATAGACGCGGCATCAGGCTTTCACCCTTTCATTTGCTGACTGGCCTTATCAAGCCGTTTTCGGCCTCGCGACTTAATGTCTTCAATATCCAAAGGCGTTGCTTCACCGCTATCCACCCCTTTTTGAATGTCACGCCTTAAAGCCTCAAGCCGGAGATCACGCAACTGGTCACGCTCTTCCAAGAGACGCAGAGCTTCCCGCATGACTTCGCTGACTGAGTTGTAAAGGCCGCTTTCGACCTTACCTTTTACCAGCTCTTCAAAATGAGGGTTCAGGGAAATGTTCATGATTATGTTCTCCACTTTAGAAACCAATGGCAGAGAATAACAAATATTGTTATTGATAGCTTGATTTTTGAAGGCATCCGTTGCCAGCGACCAATCTGTAACAAAAGTCGAACGTTGAGCGTTGTCCAGCTGGTAGAGAAAAAGTAGCATTGAAAGCATTAAGCTTTGAGCATTGATACTTAATTCAAAACCAGCTGGACATCGACCTGTGGGCTGCTGTAGAAGCCAACACAAGCAATTTTAGCCTAACTCAGTACCTCAGCCTGGTATTTGCGACTAATTAGGCTTTTAAGGGCTTGTTGATGGGCCTTATCGAAATTCAAATCTGCACCAGCCATCGAAATTGGGTAGGCCCTATAGCTTTCTAAGTACCTACGGTAACGACGGCGCAGGTTATCATCATGCAACTCATATAAGGCGGTATTAAGCCCATTATCATAGGCATTCTTACAAAACTCTGCACTAAACTGTTTGTCATGAAGAAAGCCACCGGTAAAGAAATTAAGTTTCTCAAACTCAACTAACAGTTCATCACTTAACTGGTCCATAGTATTACTTAAATTTCTAAGTCTGATTTCTATACGTTGATGGTTAGCACCTTCACCCTCATTCGATTCATGACCTTGTTCAAGACTTTTATCATACATGGTTACCCTGCAATCACTAGCATCACTGCCGATGATTTGCGAAGCCATTTTATCAGTTTCTTCATCTCTATGGATCTAG
>CAILCX010000045.1 GCA_903832775.1 uncultured Methylobacter sp.
GCCACCCTGGTGTTAAGATGGGTGCCGGCATCAACACTGGCTTGGGCTATATCGGTGACCAGGATTTTATGATCCGCTTCTTCCAATTGAGGCAGGTTTTTTAAAATACGTTTCGCCTCTTTTGCCAGTTGATCACGATTTAAAGCTAGGTTAACGCCTTTTTCATCCTTGTGTTGACTGGTTAACTCAGTAGACACTTCGGTTGCATGAATTTTATCTCTGGCCGCGCTCAATGCATCCTTAAACTGATCGGACGAAAAGGAGAGTTTTTCGGCTACAGAGCGCGCTATATCATCAAGGCTAGCCAACGCGGGACGTTTTTCTGATATTAACGCTTGCTTAAAACAAGGCAAGTTCTGTTTTAACGGATAGAGAGCGATATTGATTTCTTGGTACGCTGCGTCAATTGACGCTTTATCAGCTAACGCCGTTTCGAGTTTTAATTTTACCTTGGGAATAGCCCTACTATTTTCCACGCCAAACACATCGTCAGGAAAAAGGCTTTCCTGTTTTTGAGGATACGAGATCAAGGCTGGGGTATTGTTATTTTGTTCAGTATTGGGATGACGGTATGCTTCATCTAACAGCGGTAATGGCAGGTTTGGCAAAAGCGGTAGCTGGTTAATCGGGCGATTTGTGATGATGATATTGCCACCCTTGGTTGCATGAGCATCCACTCTTTCTGAAGAACTATTTAACTCGGATTGAATTTTTTGTAGATCTAACGCCCGTTGAAAACCTTCCTGGGTATCGGCATTGGCCAGATACAAAAACGCGGTTTGCAAATCGGCATGAAGTTCCTGCTTTAACATGGCGCTCCGCACCTGCCTATCCACACGCATAATGCGACCCACAAACTGAGTGGCAAAGTCGCTGTCTATTACTGTTTTCATCGAGGCCAGTGTATAGGCGCGCGGCGCATCGAACCCCGTTCCGGCAGATTCTTTAAATATCAATATCTCTTTATGCAGATTGTTGGCAATGCTGGCCATTAACACCGGGTCGGGGTTATCTGCACTGTGTTCACCGATAACACCAGGAGGCACGTTGCAGTGTTCGACTAAATATTTATACGCATCAATCGTCGTGTCTTTGCCATTTTCTACCTGAACCAATAACAACGGTACTGTCGCTATATTGTGTTCATGTAATAATTGTTTTATGTACAAATGCCGCTGCCAGGCTTGTTTTAAAACAGATTTACGAATATCTGCCAGGTTTTTCCATAATTCGCCTATCCGATAAACATAAGCGACTACATAGCGTTTATTTAACCGCGCCTCGACAGCCTGATCCCGACTGACAATAAACGATTCAAACGCCGTAAACTCGCCATAACCTAAAAACTGATTCAATTTCTGGTCTTTAGGCGTTGCCGTTGCGAGTATCAGCTTATCTGGCGCAATCTGTTTACAGAACTTGCCAAACTCGGTTTCACTGCTGACGCCAATATGCGCTTCGTCTATGACCACGCCAATTTTTAAACCGTTCACCCTTGCCCTTTTAATCAAGGCATTAATAGCGGGAGTCCATTCGTCAGACGGATTAAAGATTTTTCGTTGCTGGGATTTACTGGCGACCTGTTGGGCATTGGCAATCAATACGTCGCCATTTTTATGGTCATATTGCCTTTCTGTCGCCATCATATACGGCTTTAAACTATGACAGTTGGTACTGATGGCGTCTTCAGTTTGTTGCACCAGATTCACAAACGGAACGAACCATAGCCACAGAATTTTATCTTGCTGACAGAATTTTTCCAGTACTCGCCCTATCATTAACGTTTTACCCGAACCGGTAGGCGCGCGTAACAAAGCCGGTAAAGCGGAGTTTTGCAAGTGTTGACTGATATTCTCAATAATCTGGCTTTGAAATTCTTCTTCAACAACCGGTGGGGTTTGTCGGGTGACAAAATCATGCAGCATGATTAGCTCCTTGCTGCTGCAAAACAGCCTCTAAGGCCGATTCGCTTTGAATATTTTTATAAAGTGAAAGTAAATCTGCTGCTGTATTAGGCCGGTCAGAGTAAAGAATGATTCTATCGACGGCCAGAGCCAATAAACTTGTTACGGCTTCATCATCTAAATGAGGACAAAAAATAATCGCTGTTTCCTCATCCTGATAAATCGTATTAAGCTTTTCTGCGGGATAGCTCAGCAATTCACCTCGATATTTCAAACATAGATTGTTCCATATCAAGGCTACATCCAAATCCTGAGTGACATCGGCAGGACTGATTTTTTCCATCCGACAATAAGCAAAATCGCCGCCCGTAGCTACACGATTGTTGTAACCTTGAATGACCCGCTTGACTCGAACCGCACAGACATCACGGCACAGGTTTTTATTTTCGGTGTTATTGGGTGGCGCTTCACTATTAGAAACTAAAATAAACCGTCTACTGCCTTGGTCTTCCTGATTCAATTGCAACACGGCTTGCGCGGTGGTGCCGGAACCAGCAAAGAAATCTAAAATAATGTCATCTGGTTTACTGGCTTGGGCAAGCAATACATTGATGAGTGACAAAGGCTTGGGATATGGAAATGCTTTGTTACCCATGATTTCTTTTAAAACTCGTGAGCCTTCTTCTGTTGTTCCTACAATCGGCATATTCAGCGTGTGATCCGCAGTGTCTTCTTCTTGGCGCGGAGTCAACCAAGAGGAAATCGGTTGATTTTCATTTTTCAAACCATCCTTAAATTTTTTCAACCGAGGACGACCATAACCGATTTTTCGCCCTATCCATTCATGCAGATTCGGAGTATCGCGCGTAAGTAACGGTGTGCTGCCGCTAAAGGGTATGTCTTGGCTATCGATTGCATTCAGTAATTCGTCTTCTGAAGCAAAATAAGCAATTTTCTGATCGGGTGGAAACCAGACTTGTCCTTGTTCAATCAAGTCCTCTATGGTGTCTCCTCGTAACTTCTGCTCCTGCTTTATTTTGTGCCTGGAAGCATAAGCCCATACACGGCTTGGACTACAGGGATACCACACATCATTAACTGGATCATGGATTGGGTAATATGTATTGGGGCGTTCCTTGAAATCATGAGCTTTAGTTTAATCACTGAGGTAAAACAATCGCCCCGCTTCTTCGTGTTTGTAGATGGAATAACTTTTTTCGTCCCCCGAAAACCTGAAATTTTCTCTGCCATACACCAGCACATGCTCATGGTTGTTGGAAAGAAACTCGCCTTTGGTATCGTTCCCGCCCGTGCGGCTACGCCAGACAAAACTACCAATGCGCATCCCCACAAACACCTTATCTATCAACAATTCCAGCTTGGCACGATTTTCATCATTGATGGATACCATAATGACGCCATCGGTAGCCAATAAGTCACGCGCCAACAGTAAGCGGCGATAAAGGAATTCCAGCCAAATGGAGGCTTTGTAACGGTCGTCTTTATTCACATAACGGTCGTTATAAACCCAATCCTTATTGCCCGTGTTGTACGGTGGATCAATATAAATGACCCCAATTTTATTGGTGTGCGTGGCGCGTAGACAGCGCAAGGCATCAAAATTATCGCCTTCAATAATCAGATTACGAAAAGAACCGTCACCCACTGACAGCGACTGACCGTGTTCCTCTGCCAACCGTAAAAACACCGAATCGTTATTTAAAGCCTTGTCATGTTCAATCTGGTTACGTTCCCAATATAAACCTAGTTTTTGCTGGGTCATGTACAATGTTAGAAGCTTGCGAACTTCGGTTTCAGTTAATGAATCCAGATTTGTTTGCAGAAGATCATCAGGGCTATTGGTTTCGTCCATAAAAATTTAGTTGGCATTAAAGATATTATTGGGCTTATTTCTTTGGTCGATTTATTGGTAATTATCCAGACTCCCCCTTTTTCAAATGGGGAGGTGAATAGTTACAATTTTTGATACCGAAATGGCCAAGCACTGTAAACCATCCTATTTAAATGGATGGCCTTTTTTATGGGGTAATAGTGGGGTAAATAATGAAATTTTTTGTCATTTTTCGGAATAATGGCGTTTATACCGTTCCTGCCAATTTCAATAATAACGCGGTAATAATGGTAATCTGCAAGACACCAACGCCCACTACCCAACGAATTAATTCTGCTTTGGTTTCAGCGATTTCTTTTCTTACCGATTCAATATCACGCTTCAATTCAGACCGAACCAACTCAATTTTTAATTCAGTCTCTTTTATTCTCGCATCCAAATCTTTATTGCTAACTACATTCTCAAGACTATGCTCATGCTTAACATAGTCAATCGTAGTACTGGCGGTTTGTTGATGTAAACGAGTAATGACTTCAGCCTGTGGTTCGCTAAAGCCAGCCTGTTTTAATTCTGTTACAAACTCATGCGTATCAAAAGTTAATGTCGTCATCATTACCACCTGTATAAAAATCAAATTGCATTGTATAGGGAATAACCAACAGGCACAAAAAAGCTGAAGTTACGCTACATGCACTTAATGTTGTTTTACCGCTTCACTTACCTATGCAAAAACTGGAAAAAATCTTACCTAACAGGTCATCAGAACTGACGATGCCGGTGATTTCGGCGAGGCTCATTTGGGCCTGTCTTAAATCTTCGGCGACCAGTTCTCCGGCTCGACTGCCGGTTAATTGGTTTAAGGCGCTTGCAACAAATTCATGGCCTTTGTTTAAGGCTTCAATGTGACGTCTTCGGGCGATGAATACATCGTCGGTGGCTTCATTAAAACCGACACTTTGTTTTAGGTGTTGCTTTAATAAGTCCATGCCACTGCCGGTTTTAATGGACATATAGATTTGGGTACCGGTTTCGGTGTGATTTATTTCCGGCTTTAAGTCTAACAGATCAATTTTATTGTAAATTCGGGTAATGTTGTCAGAGGGCAAAGTTGCTAATATCGATTCGATTTCAGGATCTCTGGTATCGATCAGTAACAAAATTTTATCGGCATTTTTGATTTCCAGATGCGCCCTGCGAATGCCTTCCTGTTCTATCGCGTTGTCGCTGTCACGCAAGCCGGCGGTATCGATGATATGCAAAGGCATACCGTCCAGTTGAATGCGTTCTTTTAAAACGTCTCGTGTGGTTCCGGCGATGTCGGTGACGATCGCGGCATCATGTCCGGCCAAGGCATTGAGCAAACTGGATTTACCGGCATTGGGTTTACCGGCCAAAACCACGGTCATGCCGTCGCGTAACAAGCGACCTTGCTGGGCGGTTTTTTGTATTTGTTCCAAGCGTTGCTGAAGTTTTACTATTCTGTTTTCGACCACGCCATCGGTTAGAAAATCGATTTCTTCATCGACAAAATCGATAGCCGCTTCAACGTAAATTCTAAGCTCGGTCAGTTCTTCGACCAGTTCATTGACTTGAACTGAAAAAACGCCCTGCATGGACTTTTGTGCAGAACGCACCGATTGCTCGGTACTGCTTTCGATTAAATCAGCAACCGCTTCGGCCTGAGCCAAATCAAGTTTATTATTTAAAAAAGCACGTTCGGTAAATTCACCGGGATTGGCCAAGCGTGCGCCTAGCGATAATACCCGTCGCAACAGCATGTCCAAAACCACTGAACCACCATGGCCTTGTAGCTCAAGAATATCTTCGCCGGTGTAGGAAGCGGGAGCTGGAAAATAAAGACTGATGCCGGAATCAATGACGTTGCCATTGTCGTCGTTAAACGATGAATAAACAGCCAATCTGGGAATTAATGCTTTTTGGGTGAGTTGTTTGGCGATGTCAGGGACCAAAGTCCCTGAAATTCGAATGATACCAACACCGCCATTTCCAGGCGGTGTTGCAATGGCTGCAATGGTATCGGGATTTTTTATATCCACACTAAAATTATTAGCCCGGGTTAAGGCATTTTAGCGATTTGCTTGGTGATATAAGTTTGTTGAATAATAGACAAGGTATTGTTAATCACCCAATATAAAACCAAACCGGCCGGGAAAAACAGGAAGAAAATGGTAAACACGATTGGAAACATTTTCATCACTTTAGCCTGGATCGGATCGATAGGCGCAGGATTTAAACCTTGTTGAATTTTCATGGTTATACCCATGATCACTGGCAAAATATAAAACGGATCTTGGGTCGATAAATCTTGTATCCAAAGCATAAACGGCGCTTGACGAAATTCAACGGTTTCACTTAATACCCAATACAAACACATAAATACCGGAATCTGCACCAAAATCGGTAGACAGCCACCTAAAGGATTAACTTTTTCCTTTTTATATAGTCCCATCATTTCAGTGTTGAAACGCGGTCTGTCATCAGCGAAACGTTCTTGTAGCTCTTTAAGGCGCGGCTGAATTTTACGCATTTTAGCCATTGATTTGTAACTGGCTTGCGACAAAGGGAAAAATAGTAACTTAATACATAAGGTTACGCCAATAATCGCGACACCCCAATTATTCAGTGCATCATGAATTTGATTTAACAGCCAATATATCGGCTTGCCGATAAAAGTTAAAAAACTGTAATCGACGGTCAGTTCAAGACCTGGCGCAGTTTTTTCCATCATCGGTTGAATCTTTGGACCGGCAAATAATTTCGCAACAAATTGCGCGTCTGAATTTGGATTCACCGTGACTGCTGGCGAATAAGTTCCAATTACATAATGACCATCACTTAAAGTTTTGGTATAAAAATGATTATCCTGATCGACAGGCGGAATCCAGGCAGAAGCAAAATAATGTTGGATCATGGCTGCCCAGCCACCTTTGTTAATAACATCAAGATTTTCTTCAGCCATATCTTTAAAGCTGATTTTTTGATATTTGCTTTTTTCCGTGTAAATAACGCCACCGTCAAAAGCTCTCATGCCACCAGTTAGCATTCCACCGCCACTGCTGCTGGTATCAGGTACTTTTAATAGTTGACTGTATTGTCTGCCGGACCAGACTTTATCAGAATTATTTTTAACTTTTTGTTCCAATGCTATTTGATAACTGCCACGTTTAAAAATAAATTCTTTAGTGATACTCAATCCATTGTTATCAGTCCAGGTCATGGGTACTGATAAACTTTCTTCGCCCGGTTTTAACTCATAACGGGATTGTGCGTTTTTAAACACAGAATGATGACTCGGTGCAGCAGCAAAACCGCTATCTGCAATCAATCCACTTTGCGCAACAAATAATTTTTCCCGATTGCTGTCAAATAATCGTACCGGAGCGGTATTTTTTTCTGAAGCGGGAAAACCAACCATCGCACGCAAACTGTTTACGATGCTGTTGGCTTTTTCTGTTGGATAATTCAGTAAATCAAGATTTTGAATGGTACCGCCTTGCATATCAATTTCGAGAGCAAGAACATCGGTAGTCACAGTAATAATATTTGCCGATGACAAGGTCGCCAAAGGTACGGCAGAGATATTTTGTCCTGAACTTTCTTGAGTAGAAGCAGCCGGATCGGAAGGTAAGTCGGCTTTAGTGTTGGTGGCAATAGGGTCTGTAATTGCAGCAACTTCTGGTTTTGGGCCATAATCGAGTTGCCATGCTTGTTGCAACATAATAACAAGCATTACAAAAGTAACGATCAGTATAAATCTTATATTATCCATTCTTATTACCAAATTTTTCCGGAACGGGATCAATGCCACCTTCATGAAAGGGATGGCATCTTAATAATCTTTTTAGAGTGAGATAAGAGCCTATAATGGCTCCATGGAGCTGAAGCGCTTCCAGAGAGTAACTTGAACAACTTGGATAGAAGCGACAACTGTTGCCAAGCAAAGGGCTAATAAAATACTTATAAAACCTTATAATTGCTATGAGCATGAATCGCATCGGGATACCAACTTAAGCCAATGTTTTTCCAATGATTTTCTTAATGAATCCAGTGGAGCATCAACGGCTTCTCTACGAGCCAAAACAACAATATCAATATTTCCCAGACTATGTTGTTTTATTCTAAAATTTTCCCGGACAGTTCGTTTAATCACATTCCTGTGTACTGCCTTTCTTATATTTTTTTTAGCAATTGCCAAGCCTAGCCTAGGATGATCGAAATCATTTTTTATGGCTAATAAAGTAAAATATTGATCACTCGATTTTACAGGCTTAGCAAAAACCTTTTTATATTCAGCTGGTTTTTTTAAACGTAACTGCGGGGAGAAACTAAAATCTTCTTCAGCCACACAACTATCAATTAAACAGTTAACTGGGCGCGTCCTTTCGCTCTACGAGCATTGATAACTCTGCGGCCACCGACTGTTGCCATTCTTGCACGAAAGCCGTGGGTTCTAGCGCGTTTAATTTTACTGGGTTGGTATGTTCTTTTCATTTTACTTAAGGCCTAATCGGATGAATGTTAACAAAAACAGATAAAAAAGACTGCAGATGATAAAATAATACCTAAGTCCTGTCAATTCTGTAGCGTAATGTTTTATTACTGTATAGTTAGAAATATTAAATTACTTTATTTATTACAATCAACTTTTTATAAATTCAATGAGTTCAATTTGGAATACTTGTCTTTTAAAACTTGAAAATGAAATTTCAGGTTCTGACTTTAGTACATGGATACGGCCTCTTCAAGCCATAGAAATTGATGATCAAATCAAATTACTTGCCCCAAACCGATTTGTATTAGATTGGGTCAAAGAACATCATTTAGCAAAAATTGAAGAAACTATTTATCAATTTTCCAATGGTTTACTAAATTTAAGTCTTGAGATAGGCACCAAGACTACCTCAACGACCCCGGTAAATAAAATTGGAAAGCCTGCAGAAGCCCCTAAAACGAGTCCAAACTTTCTTAATAAGGCTTTCACGTTTAATAATTTTGTTGAAGGTAAATCAAATCAATTGGCCAGAGCTGCATCACTTCAGGTTTCTGAAAATATAGGTAAGGCTTATAACCCATTACTAATTTATGGTAGTTCTGGTTTAGGTAAAACTCATTTAATGCATGCTGTTGGTAATGCAGTCCTACAAAAAAATCCCTCTGCTACTGTTATTTATCTACATTCTGAAAAATTTGTTCAGGATATGGTTAGAGCTTTGCAACAAAATTCCATTAATGCTTTTAAAGAATATTATCGGAATGTTGATGTGTTATTAATAGATGACATACAGTTTTTTGCCGGAAAAGAGCGCTCTCAAGAAGAATTTTTTCATACATTTAATACATTATTGGAAAAAAAACACCAGGTCATTTTAACGTGTGACAAATATCCTAAAGAGATCATTGGTCTTGAAGATCGTTTAAAGTCACGATTTGGATGGGGGCTTCCTGTTTTAATTGAGCCACCTGATATGGAAACCAGAGCCGCTATTTTAATGAAAAAAGCGGCTTTTGTTGATATTGAACTTGCCCAAGATGTAGCATTTTTTATTGCCAAAAGAATTCCTTCCAATGTACGTGATCTTGAAGGTGCTTTAAGGCGTGTCATCGCTAACGCACAATTCACTGGTCGTGAAATAACAATCGAATTCACGAAAGAAGCACTGCATGACTTAATTTCCTTACAAGATAAGCTCGTTAATATCGACAATATTCAAAAAACTGTCGCTGAATATTTTAAAATTCGCATAGCGGATCTATCTTCAAAAAATAGAAAACAATCCATAACACGACCTCGGCAAATTGCCATGAGTCTTGCCAGGGAATTAACTTCACACAGTTTTCCTGAAATTGGCGATGCTTTCGGTGGACGTGACCATACGACTGTTATGAATGCTTGTAAAAGAATTACCTTTTTAAAAGAAGCCGATACAAAAATTGCGGAAGATTATTCTAACCTGTTAAGAACTCTGTCACTTTGATATGGATTAAGTTGTGTATAAACTGATTATTTATTGAAGACTACGATTTATCAACTTTTCATACATTTTAAATTGCATTTTTATCCACAACTCTTATAACAACATAGCTA
>CAILCX010000046.1 GCA_903832775.1 uncultured Methylobacter sp.
AGTGTTGCGACCAGATGACTTTGAAAAATACATAGCATTATCGGCATTTATTAACAAATCAGAATCATTAGAGCCATGCTCTGGATAGATGGCAATTCCAATGCTGGTCGATATGCTAATCGTATTACATTCAATAATGAAGGGTTGTAAGAGAGAGTAATGAATCTTGTTGGCCACTGTCAGCACATCTTGGATGCTATTAATGATGGGGAGAATGATTACAAACTCATCTCCACCAATTCGTGAGGCCGTATCAGACTCGCGAATGCAGTGTCTAATTCGATTAGCAACCTCGATAAGCAATAAATCACCAATTCTGTGCCCTAGGAGGTCATTCACGGGTTTAAAATTATCCAGATCATGAAAGATCAATGCTAGACGATGCTCTTCCCGTTTGGCGATCACTAAGGCTTGTTGAAGTCGATCAGTCAGCAATAACCTATTCGCCAGCCCTGTCAGTGGATCATGGTGGGCCAGTTTTCGAATCTCCTCCTCTGCTATTTTGAAAGCAGTCACCGTTGTAGCCAAACCGATGCCGGTCATGTTAAGGCAGAATAAATAAAACCATACATTCAATAGTTGAGACCGGGCGAGGTCCTGCCCAAAAAAACCTACGCCATTAGAGGCACCAGCAAGTGCTTGAATCATGGTCATGAGTAAGACCAAAACAACAGCGTGAGATCCAAATTGAGCGCCACCCCATACTACGAATAGAAACATCCAATATCCAAGTGCAAATTTACCAAAAATGTCGTGGAACCAACCCAAAAAAATTATCTGTCCAGCAAGAATAGAAACACACAAATATGCAATTATCAAAATCCACTTGCCATTGAAAATCCAATTACGAGGAGGAGAATGCCAAATCAAGAGTAAAGGGGTTAAAAGCAGAATGCCAAGCGTATCTCCCATCCACCAACGGATGAAGTTGTCTAGGAAAGATAAGGGATCGGTAACTCCTTGCTCAACAAGTGCAAAAACACCACTGAGTGCACTTACGCTAACACCAGCGATGCCCGCCCAGAATATCAATCGAAAAAAATGGTTGAATGATGAGATTGTTATATCAAACATATCATTCCAGGTGACGAGCCATTTGCTAATAATTACACCCAACGAAACTCCACCAGCAATCATACAGGAGCTTAGCAACGAATAGTCAAGCACTAGCCGTGAAGCGAGGGAGCCGATAAATATTGCGGGCCAATAACCATAACCATATAAAAGGACTATGCCCAAGGCAAAACCAATCTGGAGTCGTATGATAGGTATTGATAGACCTACCGATGAAAAGTATTGGTTTGTTATCTGGGCGATAAAGTAGTAGATGACCGCAACAGCTATCAAGCGGGGGATGTCATGCGTGCGGTAACATGAAAACAGTTCCATTCAAAACCTTGTTGTGTTACTGATAATGCATTATCACCCTTTGCAAGCTGGGGCGCAAGAAGAGGGGATTTCATTCATACAAAAGACTGGAGCTGGCATATTACCGAACTTCATCTTGCCTATTTACTGCCACTAATCGGGCGATCGCGACGGGCTGTTTATGGCCGTCAACGGCCGAATTATGAAGAGCACCCCACCCCCCAAATTTGCCGCCACGCCGCAACATTTCCAAGTAAGGCATGCCTTTCAATGACTTATGCGTTGCGGATGGAATTCAACGAATCCGAAACACCCGCGACACAATCTGCCACGTTGCGCCTTCGTGACTTAGTTGCAATCGAATGCCCCCGGAACTGTTTTTAGCCCCCTAAGACACAAAATCTGAAAATCTGACGGGCGTCTCAAGTGCCAGTTTTTCAGAATCCCAGGATTTCAGTTTTTTGGGGAGTCCTCAACCACCCCTGATTTTCTCAACTGATGGATCAGGGGCATAAGTATCTACACAAGTTATAAGAGAAAACTCTGTGCAGTTTCTCGCAAAGCAGCGAGCTCATGAGGGGAATAGCAATCTAGCACTATCTGCATGGAAAGAAATGCCCATAAGCAGGCCAATAACGCAGGATTAGTAAACGACTTAACAGTTTTGTTTTTTAAAACACAATGGTTAGTGTCATAAAAATACAAAATGGTTCATTTCAAAT
>CAILCX010000047.1 GCA_903832775.1 uncultured Methylobacter sp.
CATAATTAGATGCAAATATTTACGGTCAACTTTGAGCAGGGCATTCCTGGCCTTGACCACACTCCTACCGAAATAGACTTCATATACCCTTCTCATCAGAACCCACCGGAGATGTCCGGCATACACCATTCCACAATCACGGACACACAAGCACCCATATACACCGGAACCAGAATCATTTGTATGTCGCAATCCACCCAATGGCAAACAAATACCATTCAGTATTAAAGGGAAATATTTCTGTGTCCCATAGAAGACATGGGGAGGCAGTGCATTTCTTCCGAATGATGGGGTCGGGATACAACAATATTTCTTCTGTATATTTCTTCTTTTTTTGGGCGGGGTGTTACTGCTGCTGCAGAAGGTATTTCCAAGGGATACTGTAGGACGGGTATTGAAGGAATACTTAATAATAACCCAAATTGCATTAATTTGAACAAACGCCAATAATTGCATTTTCTTCTAGTTACCATCTCAAGGGCCACTCTATGACCATGATATTTACTTATACAGCAGAATGCTTCATATGTAGTGAGCCCTGCGAGCAAGATGATATAGCATCTATCACACAATTTGATACATCATGTAATTTGGATACCCGCCAAATAGGTTTTGATGTAATCCCCAACTCTATAACACGCTGTCAAAATTGTGGATATTGTGCTACTCAGATATCACAAGGTTATGATATTACGAAAGAAACTATCCGTTCTGAAAAATATCTACTCCAACTGATTAATAATAGCGAAAAAATGAGTTGGTTTGCCTCGTATCAAACCAATTCATTTCTCTGTTCGGCAATTATACAAGAGGAGGCAGGTAATTATTCAGATGCTGGCTGGTCTGCTCTTTCCGCAGCATGGATTTGTGATGGTGAAGGTGATCTGTGGGACAGAAGAAGTGAGACCAAATCAGAAGGATCAATTTCTTGCCGAAAAAGAGCAATGGAATTATTTCTATTGGCAAGAGCAAAAGGCGATTCATTTTCTCAGGAAATAGCGGGTGAGGAAGCAATATTGGCGGACCTATATAGAATATGCGGCCAATTTGAGAAAGTAAAACCAGTATGTGATGCTGGTATGGCTAAAGATCCTATAGAGTTGGTTAAACACGTTCTAACCTATCAAATAATATTAGCCAGCAGAAAAGATACAGATTGCCATACAATTGATCAAGCCATAGAGCATGCCGAATTAACCAGACGCAATATCGAATCTAAAATTTCATACCGTTTCTTAACATTTGTGAAGTTTTTGTATTTAAGACTATGGGGTAAATTTGAATTAGGCACTAAAGGACCAGGCGGAGGTATTATTATTAAAGTCAACGCGTCAGGTTCACGTGGATTAGAAGTACAGCCGGATGATTGTAAAATGTTACTTTCTTGGCCAGATGCAAGAAAAACATGTAAAAACTATGGGCGAGGCTGGCGGTTACCGACAAAAGATGAGCTTAATTTATTACATGAAAACATATCCATTGTTGACGGTTATACAAATAATGCCTACTGGAGTTCTTCGGCCATCAATAAAAGTCATGCTTGGGGACAATATATTAAAGACGGATTCCAATACACGAACATTAAAAAGGATAGACTTAGGGCGCGTGCAGTTCGATCTTTTTAATAAATCTACGCCATAATTTGATCTATATATCCAATTTCAATAATAAAAATACACGGACAGGATTATAGCCAAAACCAGATTGCCATTATGAATTTGAATACTGTGTTACTTTCAGTAGCTGACCATTGCTTAATTGTGCTAAGTTCCGTAGAAGTATATGATCCATTTTTATTTACTATTATTGCCCATTCAATTTATTAAATATTATTTCGGAGTTTTGTCATGAAGTTATTAGCTATTCGATTCACTTTGGTTAGTTTGTTGTTATGTCCTGGTCTGGTATTTGCGCAGATGCCTGCAGAAGGGATGAATCAGGAGAACATGCAGAAAATGATGGAAGGCATGACAGCAATGCAAAACTGCATGGC
>CAILCX010000048.1 GCA_903832775.1 uncultured Methylobacter sp.
ATCACGTACAGAACGTCAATGCCTACGACAGCCGACTTAAAATGTGGATGCAGCGTTTTCACGGTGTGGCTACAGATTACCTCCCTAACTATTTGGGTTGGCGCAGGCTGATCGATCATAGTCAGAACACTTTATCGCCCATTACATTCCTATCTGCTACGCTGCGACTAAATTATGTTCAACAATTAAGAGTGACATAGCCTTAACCTACCTCATCATCAATCAATCGATAACCCACACCAACCTCTGTCCGCAAATAACGGGGTCTAGCTGGATTGATTTCCAGCTTATGGCGCAGTTGTCCCATATATACCCGCAGATAATGTTGGTCATGAATATGTTCGTTCCCCCAGACTTCTTTGAGAAGCTGGCGATGGGTAACCACTAGACCCGCATGACGGACTAAAATACTGAGTAAGCGGTATTCGATGGGTGTTATATGAACTTCATTATCGGCTATAAAAACTCTGCGCCGACCCAGCTCGACTTTTAATTCGCCAGTTTGGAATATTTCCATGTTGCTCGTTGTTCGCATGACACGTCGAAGCAATGCCTGAAGCCGAGCATGCAGCTCTCCGGTACTGAATGGTTTGGTCAAGTAATCATCTGCACCCGCATCCAGTGCCATGATTTTGTTTTGTTCTTGACTGCGAGCCGACAACACTAATACTGGCAAATCAGAATACTGCCGCAAACGCTTGGTAACCGAAATACCATCCATATCAGGTAATCCCAAATCAAGTATCACCAGATCAGGACTGTCGCTTTTAATCAGTGAAAGCCCACTTTTACCGTTCTCTGCTTCAATGACACGCCACCCTCGATTGCAAAGATTGGTTTTCAAAAGACGACGAGTCTGCTGATCGTCCTCAATAACTAAAATTAGTGACTTGACCTCTTCCGTCATGCCGTCATCCCTTCAAGACAGTTAAGCTTAGGTGGCTCATGGATAGGTAAATTAATGATAAATGATGCACCTTTCCCGTATTGATTAGCCGCATAAATGGTGCCGCCGTGAGCTTCAACAATGGTTCGACATAAGGTTAACCCTAGCCCAACTCCACCTTGATGGCTTTCGGATTCAAGGCGGTAAAATTTATCAAACACCTTCTCTTCCATGCCTTGTCGAAGACCAAGACCATAGTCAGATACCTTGATTGCTAACTTGCCAGCTAACAGTTCAGCGCTAATGTCGATAGGACTACCCTCAGGTGTGTACTTGATGGCGTTTTCTATTAGATTGGTCAGAACCTGTTCAACTAATACGGCATCAATCCAAAGCAGTGGCAAATTGTCAGGTAAGAGTGTTCTTATTGGACGAACTCCGAGATTTTTCTCTAATCTGTTCAAAGCGCTACCGACTATTTCCTCAAGAGCATTCCATTCCTGATGGAGAATAATTTCACCTGCTGTCAATCTCGCCATATCCAGTATTTTACTGGTCAACTCTGACATGCGTTGGGCCTCGTCAAGAATCACTTTATTAAAATCAAGTTTTTCTTCCGCTGAAAAATCCGTGTTGTTTTCAACCAAGACAGTGCTAGCACCTATAATACGTGTCAATGGGGTGCGTAAATCATGTGATATTGCACTTAACAACGCGTTGCGTAACGATTCGGTTTCGGCTTGAAGGTTGGCTTTGTTTGCTTGCTCGGTTAAGCTCAGCCGTTCCAGGGTTTGTGCAATGAGATTTAAGAATGTATCGAAAAAAATAATCAACTCCAGACTAGCCAAGTCAGAATCCGCTGGCGATTTTATAGCGATTACGCCCTGAATGATTTGTGAGCGTTCCAGAGGATAATAGGCGATTAAGCCTGTTGACTCACTGGTTTGTTTAGCCTTGTGTTGCTGATAGATTTGCTGTGCTATTTTTAGGTTAATACCTCGGAGAGAATGTTCAAGTGGCACGTCGGGTGGATACTGAAGATGAGACTCCTGATCTGGAAACAGCAACACTGACACAGCACCAAAATTATCATAGATATGACTCACTGCGATTGTGGCAACTGATTGTTGATTATGAGCATAGGATAAGGCCTGACTTAACCGATAAAGTGCGTTGGCTCTATTTTCACGCTGCCTGGAGATTTCTGCTTGCAGTTGTACTCTTTCCAAAAAATTACTTGTTACATTCGCAACAACTATCATCACGCCTAGCCCGATGATATTTTCAAGGTCATTGATAGCAAATGAAAAAATGGGATGAGCAAAATAAAAAGCGAATACGGGGGCGCTTAAAAGGGAAGCAATGATGGACGCGCCACGACCATACCGACTCGCCACTAAAAATACCCCTAGCAAGTAGGTCATCAGGATGCTAGCTGGCCCTAGAACATGACGTAGCGGCCAATCCATCAACGTACAAATAAAGGGTGCAGCGATACCCCATGCGTAACCCTGCAATCGACCCGAACGGCGACTACGGTTTATCATTATTTCAGAGGGCTGATGATCTTTTCCTTTTCCCGGCGCGTTTTTACGCAAATTTTTCTCCCGAAGCGGGTGGGCACCATGCAGCGCTGTCAAAAAGATTGAGAGTTGATCAAAAAATGCACGCCGATGCTAGCAATATAACCTAACAAAATCACCGGACACCATTTCATATGACTTGTGAAAGTGTATTGGCCTTTAGCCTGACCCAGCAAACCAATCCCAGGTGCCGAACCTATCGCCAGCAGGCTACCGCCAACACCTAACGTCAAGGTTAATAGCAACCATTGCCCTTGTGGTATATCGGGATGCATGGTGAGCACAGCGAACATCAACGTGCCATTATCGACAAATGCCGAGGATAGACCAATTAGAATGTTAGCTAAGGTGGGACTTAATTGTCCATACAACATGTGGGATATAGCATCAAGATAGCCGATGTAGCCCAATCCACCAATACCCATCATCGCGCCGTAAAAAAAGAACAAGGTATCCCATTCAAGACGGCCGACTTTGTCGAAAATATCCAATCTGGTTACTTCACTGGCTGAAGCCTTAATTTTTCCTCTACCGAAAAACAAGGTAAATTCCGATTGATTTTGGGTATTCTGTTTGTTGATTCTGTGTAAATAAAAATAAAAGAACTGCAATAACGATAATCCGGCCATCATCCCGGCTGCCGCCGGTAAATGCAATTTCATGTCAAACATCACCGCCAGACCTATAGTGACCCCAAACAGGAAGATCACTCGTTTGGCTCCTCGAAGCAAAGAGACCTGTTCAGCTTCGATATCTGGCTTGTCTTTGGGTACCGAGAAATGCATTGCCAAGGCCGGAATTGAAAAATTTACCAAACAAGGAATAAACAGTTTAAAAAACTCAGTAAAGCTCAGCATGCCATGCTGCCAAACGAACAGAGAGGAAATGCCACCTAATGGACTGAAAGATCCGCCGGCATTGGTGGCAACAATAATATTGATGCAGCCTAACGAAACAAAACGTGGACTGTTTTTACCGACGGCGACTACCACGGCCCCCATCAGCAATCCTGCGGTCAGGCCGTTAACGACGCTTGAAATAAAAAACACCAGCAATCCGGTAATCCAGAACAATTGCCGATAACTCAAATGCATACCGACTAACCAGACTTTTAATGCGTCAAATATGCGCATGTCTTCCATTGCATTCAAATAGGTCATCGACACCATGATAAACAATAGCAATTCCATATAAGCCTGCAAATTGTTCCTAAAGGCAGTTACAGCA